>JANQFM010000124.1 GCA_028277865.1 Acidobacteriota bacterium | reverse complement strand
CCTGCTGATGCCTCACCAGCGCCAGGCCTACAGCCGAAAGTCCGCCGAGCTGTTCGAAGAGCTGCTCGATCAATACGGCGCCGAAAACAGGCTCTACCGATGGCTGCTCAATTTCGCCTACATGACCGTGGGCGGCTATCCGGATGAAGTCCCTTCCCGATACTTGATCCGAAACGAGTTCACCGACTTCTTCTACGGGCCTGATGCCACCAGAACGTCGGCGCAGCCTTTTCCTGTCTCTTTTCGCGAGAGCGCACGCCAGTTGAACATTGCGACATTAAATGCTGGAAAGGGAGTGGCAGTCGAGGACTTCGACCGCGACGGCGACCTGGACCTCGTCACGGGCGGCAATTTCGACCTGCTGCACTATTACCGCAATGAGGGCGGTCGGACCTTTAGCGACCGCACCTCGGAGGCTGGACTGGAAAACATCACCCAGCCCCACATCATTTCCGCCGCCGATTACGACAACGACGGCTGGATGGACCTTTTCGTGGGGCGGCCCTTCCATCACTTCCAGCTCTTCAGGAACCGTGCAGACGGAACCTTCGAAGACACCACCTTCAGCTCCGGCCTCCTGGAACCCGGCTCGGTCCGGGAGTCGACAAATTTCACCTGGGTGTCGGCCTGGAGCGACGTGGACCGCGATGGCGACCTGGACCTTTTCGTCTGCAGCTACGGCCAGCGGGCGCCGGTCGGCGTGTTCGACCGCCCCTCCCTGGATTCCACGCTTTACATCAACCTCGGCGGCCGTTTCATCGATGGGACCGAGGACTACGGATTGTCGCAATTCGTCGAAGACCAGAACTTCGCCGCCGCCGCTTTTGGGGACTTCGACCAGGACGGCTACCCCGACCTCTTTCTTTCCAGTACCACCGCCAAGACCAGCCTCATGCTGAAAAACAGGAATGGCAGCCGCTTCGAGGCCTTCAATCCCCTTGGGGAAGGAGTCTTCCAGCCCGGCTTTATGACGGCCTTTTTGGACATCGACCACGACGGTCGGCTGGATCTGTTTCAGGGAGGGACTTCGCTCGCCGATCAAGCGGTGGCGATGACCGTATTCGGCGAAAACCTGGATCGCTACGCCAGAGGTTTCTCCGTGATTTATCGGCAGCAGCCCGACGGATCCTTCAAAGAGGAGCGTGACTTCTTCCGGCCCGCCATGCCCATGGCCACCATGGGCGCCTCATTCGGGGACATCAACAACGACGGCTGCTACGAATTCTATCTCGGCACCGGCAATCCCGAGGGCTGGTTCATCCTCCCCAACCTTCTCTTCGGCGGCCTGCAGTCGGGCAAGGGCTGCAAGATGTCCAGCCGCAACATTTCGATGCTGGAGGGCTTCGCAACCATTCAGAAAGGCCACGGCATCGTCTTTTTCGACTTTGACAACGACGGGGATCAAGACATCTACTCTAGCCTGGGAGGCATGTGGCCGGCAGACCGCTGGCCAAACCAGTTCTTCGTCAACGAAAGCCCTGTACAGAACAGCTGGATCAAGATCCGTTTGCGGGGAAGGCAAAGCAACTACTACGGGGTCGGCGCCCGGATCAAGATCATTGCCGAGAGCCTGAAAGGCGAACAGATTGTTCGCTACTACCACATGACAAACAAGACCGGGTTCGGAAGCGCTCCTTACTTGGCACATATCGGCCTCTTGGACGCAGTTCGCATTCGGCAGGCGGTGGTGGCCTGGCCCAACTCTTCCCCTCAAGCCTATCCAGCCAGGATCGGGCGGCTGAACATACTGGACGAGGCCGGCTCGGCAGCTGAAGAATGATATAACTCAGGCCGAAGTATCGGACTCGACTGAAAACTGCATGAGGAATCAACCATGGGATTGGCCACTTCACAGACCACCGGGGCGGCCCCAAGAACCGCCCCTGAAATGAAGCGCGTCCACTGGGAGCCCGGCTCTCACGAAGCCCGCACGGAGAAATTCTACGGCCTGGGGGTCGAGAACTACGGCGACTTCCACGGCGGATATCTCAATTTCGGCCTCTGGGCAGATGGGAATGACGATTATGTCGCCGCGGCCCAGAACATGGTCTGCCAAATCGCTCGAAGGACCGGCCTCAATGAAAGGGGTGCAGTGCTCGACGTCGCTTGCGGCATGGGTCCGGAAACGGTCTTTTTGCAGCGTCGGTTCGGCTGTCAGGTCGATGCCATGGACGTTTGCTGGAAGCACGCAGTGGCCGCAGCCGGGCGGGTCGAAAAGGCGGGGCTGGCCGAGCAGATCAGGATTCATCACGGCACAGCAGCTTCGCTCCCCTTCGAAGATCGCACCTTCACTCATGTGCTGAGTGTCGAAGGGCCGCAACATTTCAACACTCGAGAAAGATTCGTTCAGCAAGCCCATCGGGTTCTCGAACCCGGCGGGAAGCTGGGAGTGACGGACTTCGTCCTGAATCGGGAACCGCGCTCGCTGACCGACCGGCTGATCGTTGAAGGCGCCGCCAGGCTCTGGCATATCCCCGAGGCCAACTACGCCGATGCCCGCCAATACGAGCAGCTGCTCGTCCGCAACGGATTCGAGGGGGTCTCCATCGAAGTGGTCGGCAAAGACGTCATCCCAGGCTATTATCGCGAGCAGCACAAGTGGAGTACCATCCGTCAAGTGGCCAAGATCCGCGGCCCGTTGGCCTATCCGGGCCACCTGATCGACTACGCGGCCTACAAGGCATTCACCAGCGGCTTGGTCGAATACGTTCTGGTCTGGGCTCAAAAACCAGCCGTGAAGTAGCCTGGGGAGAGCCCGCGAACGAGCACGACACGAAGATGCCACTCCTCCTTCAGGTGCCCTGGACGTTCAGGGGACTGAATGGGTGGTTTGCCCCAATTCCTTGGGTCAGCGGGTAGCACATCTGACTCAGAATCCGCCAGGGCTACGCCTAATCCACTGAAAATAAAATACTTGCTAGCTGCACAGGATTCTGGTCCGGCTCTTGCACCCTGATCAGCGGCCGCTCTTTGCGATTCAGCACCAACTCAAGCGTTCCTTGAAGCCCCTCCGACGGATTGACCGTGCCGGCCACAGCTTGAAATCCACCATTGAGGAGGATGGAGCCATGAAAAACTCCGACATTTTCACCAGGATTCTTTCACTGCTCTGCCCGGCTCTGCTCTGTTGCGCCCTCCAACTGCATGCAACACCGGCCCGGGCAGGCAGCCAGTCTTTGAAGCAGATGCTCGAAGCCGGCCGCTACGATGAAGCTCTGGCCGGGGCCTTGAAAGTCCTTGCCACCCGGCCTGACGATCAGAACGCGCTTTACGCCGCAGGCACGGCTCTGTTCCAGAAACAGCAGTATGCCGAGGCCATTGTCCATGGCGAGCGCCTTTACAGAGCCAAACAAGTCAGCTCCGACATGAAAGCCCAGGCTGCCTACATCGTGGCCTTTTCCGCCCTGAACACCGGAGATCAGGCCAGGATGGAACGATACGGAAAAGCGGCCTGCGCCAGGTTCAGCCCCAAGGATTGCTATGCCATCTATCCCGCCTTGATGAAGATCTCCTACCTGAAGCGTGATATGCGGGACGCGGTCGAGTGCGCTTCCAAAGCCATTGAGGGCCTGACCGCCGTCCGGGATCGGCAAAGCGACAGTCAGTGGCTCAACTACATCGACAGCAATGTCGCTGCCGCCCACGTGATCATCGGTCACTCCCATTACCAGCAACGCGACTTTGGCAAGGCCGTCAGCAGCTTTCGGGATGCGTTGGACGCGGGTGGCGGTAATCTGTTGAGGGCGGAAGCCTACCGTTACACCGGCCTCAGCCTGAGGACCATGGGAAAGATCAACGATGCGATGGTGGCCTTCGCCCAAGGCTCGAAGGCGGGCAGGAATCAGCACTCGACAGCCAGCCGAAAGCAACTGGAGGAACTGTACAAGTCGACTCACGGCGGTTCTTTGGTCGGCCTGAGCAAATTCATCCGCGTTGCCACCAGCGTCGACCCATAGAAAGGGAGATTCCGAAGGATCCCATTTCCAGAAATCGAAGAGCAGATCCTATACAATGACCTCATGGACGACTGGTTCGTCAAGACCGTCCTCGGCGCTCTGATCTCGTTTTTCGTTCCTTGGCTTCTGAGGCGCATTTTGCCGAATCCCGCATCGGTCCGCGGCGGCGACCGATCCGGCGTCGGCGGCTTTCCTTGGCTCGGTTGGGTTGCGGCTTTGGCGGTCGGCGGGGCTCTCGGCGGCATCGTCAGCGGCGTCATGGGCCTGATCGTAGGAGGCATCGCCAACTGGGCGATCTTCGGCGCGATGATCGGCGTCATGCAGTGGCTGGTGCTCCACCGTTTGATCGACGTGGGACCCTGGTTCGCCCTGGCCAGCTCGCTGGGTTGGGCCAGCTTCATCTTCATTCAGCCCATAGGCCACTTGACCTGGGCCGTCACCGGACTGCTGGTCGGCATTTTGCAGTGGTTCGGCCTGAGCGGCAAGGTCGGCGGCTCTCTTTGGTGGGTTCCCGCCAATGCCCTGGCCTGGTTCGCGGCCGGCATGGTCGGCCTGGGAGTCGGTGCCGCCACGGCCCAGGCATCCGGCTTCGCCACCGGCTGGGTGGTCGGTTGGGCAGCGGTTGGCGCTGTCGGCGCGGTCATCCTGGCGATATTCCTGAGCTGGATGGTGCGCCGAACCGCTGCGTCCCCCTGATACCTCATGCAGCAGGCCTTGCTACGGAGGCCCAGAGTTCACAGAGAAGAATTCAGGCAAAGCTCCCTGCCCTTTGCCTTTGTCTGCGTGGCTTCCCCTCTCCGGTGGAGGCTGGACCTCCGGAGTCCGGACTGCCGACTGCCGACTTTTTACCTAAAGAAAGAGCAGAGGGGCCGGTCCCTGTCCTGCTCTCTTGGTTGAGGGAAAGAGTGGGAAGGAGTTCAGACCGGCCATGCCGACAGTTTAGCAAATGGAGTCCGACAGAGCCCTCTGGGCAGGAATCGTCGAGCTCACTCAGGCACCGCTTTGCATGGATGCAAAAGAGCCGACGCTCAATCCGAAGAAATTTTTTTGCTTCCTGACTTGACACGCCCTAAGACCCTATTGTACCCTTACATCGAGTGGTACATATGGAGTGACAAATTTCATGGAACTAACCATCGACATCGACGATTCGGTCCCTTTGTTTGCTCAATTGATCGGTCAGGTAAAAAAGGCCGTACTCGGCGGCAAGATTCGCCCAGGGGATGCCCTGCCTTCAATTCGACAGCTTGCCAACGACTTGGGGCTGAACAACAAGACGGTGGCGAAAGCTTATCGCTTATTGGAGCGCGATTCAGTCATTCAAACCAAGGGCTATCGCGGCACATTCGTTCACCCGGATGCCACGGTCAACAGCACTGTCGATTTGAATGCCTGGGTCATGACGAAACTGAGCGAAACTATCCAGGCACTGCGAGAGGCGGGTGCTACCGACTCTGAAATTCGAATTGCCTTCAGCGATGTGATGAATCGCCGCGGCAGTTGAGGAGAGGAAAATGCCAGAATATGACATGCTGTTTTACCTTGTGTTCTTGAGCCAGGTGCTGCTGATTTCCTTCTATTTACCCAAGAAGGTACTCAGCCGCCTGAGGTATATCGTTGAAACATATCCACCATCGAAATATCCCCGGCTGTATCCGGTCTCCATCGAACGGGTCAAGAAAACCCAGCGCCTTTACCGGATCATTAACTTCATGGTGCTCCTGGCTGGTTTTGGGTTGCTTTTCATCGGACTCTATTCGCCGAGTGAGCAGATGCTGAATTGGGACACCACCATTGTTCTCACGATTTATATGGTCTTTCAGTACTCCCCTTTGCTGATCGCGGCAACCTCGGGGTTCACCTATTTCAATCTGAAAAGAAAAACCGATTCACAGACCACTCGAAAAGCAGAACTGCGCCCTCGCCGCTTGTTTGACTTTGTCTCGCCCGCAATGATCGGCTTGGCGGCCTTCGTGTATGTCGCCTTTGCCTGTTTCGTCCACTATATCAGTCAGTTCGAATTTCCCTGGTTTGGCGGATATTGGAATATAGTTGGAGTGACGGTCCTCAACCTCCTATTCGCGGGAATCATCTTCAGGCAGTTGTATGGGAAAAAGAAGGATCCATACCAGGCACACGAAGATCGAAGGAGGCAAATCGAGCTCACCGTCAAGTCACTGGTTTTTGTCAGTATCGCAGCAACCATATTCATAGCAATCAGTGTGACTCTGAATACATTTGACTTACGGCACTTCAATCCTGTGGCCATGTGCTTGTACTTTCAGGTGCTCGCCCTGATCAGCTTTCGGGAGTTCCGGATCGACAACATCAATTTTGAAGTTTACAGAGGGGAGCCGTTGGTCGCATAGGCTCCAGCCCCAAGGCTGTTCACGTAGAAGTCAGGGAAGCCCGCCAATGGGCGCGAAGTCTCTCACGAAGAAAAAGGACTTCGCGTCAATTTCGTGAGACTTTTGCGCTCTTTCGCGGGATTCCCCTTTCCTCCCGGCTCCCCGCACGGCGCTAGGAGTCTGCGCGGCAGAAAATTGTCTGAACCGCTGATTATAATAAGGAGCATGGGAACTAGTTTTCGTCGATACGAGCCAGATCAGCTCCTGTTG
>JANQFM010000109.1 GCA_028277865.1 Acidobacteriota bacterium | reverse complement strand
TGCGGGCTTCCGGAGTCTGGATCCGCTCGGCTGCCAGGATCGGGATCCCTCCGGAGGCAAAGGCCCGCAAGATGCGGGCGCTCCAAATTTGACTCAAATGTGAAGAATATCGAAACCCTAGCGGCCTAGCCAGCAACCTCGTCGCGGTCTCTGCGCATCCCCTCCCCTCCTTGGGGGCTGCGTGCAGCCCCCAAGGAGGGGAGGGGATGCGCTATTTTCTGGCTCCACCGATTCTAGCTTTCCAGTCGTGGGCTCCGCCGGGACGGGCCCGGCGGCGGCCCAGAAAAGCTACTCGATTCCTCCCACGGGTTAACCGAATGCTTACACGCCCAGGGCGCAATTTTTCGTTCTTTCTTCACTTTGCGTTCTTTGAGGCTTTGTGGCTTTGCGTGAAATCACCGTCCCAACAATCGCCGGCCGACATCCTTGATGAAGCGCGGCAGGCTTTGCCGCCTGACCTGCTTTTGAGGATCGAATCCGCGCAAAGGATTGCCGAAGCCGGCGCAGCCGTCCCGCTCCAGCAGGTGCTCGGTCGTCTGCCAGAATCTAATCGATTCGCGGCGGCGGCCCCGGAAGTCGAGGAGCACCGATTTTTCGTAGGCGGCGCCCCGCGTAAGATAGTTGCCCCGCGTCGAGTAGTGGATGACGAAGCTGCGGCGGGATTGGCCAGAGTCGCGGACTGCGCTTCCCCCGTGAACCAGCGAAGCGTGCCAGATGAGGACTTCGCCCTTCTTGCAGGTCAGCGTCTCTTCCTGCAGCCCCCGCCTGGCGCACTCGTCGCGGGTAGCCTCGAATGCGGGCAGGTAGTCCTCGCCGGGATCGATTGTGATGCGCCCTGGGCTGAACTCGTAGTAGGGCAGTTTGTGAGATCCGGGCAGGTAGCAAAGAGGCCCGCAGTCGGGGCTGATGTCCTCCAAGGCGATCCAGGCGGCCAGCAGGTGACTGGGTGGAGTGGTGGCCACATAAACGGGGTCGCGGTGCAGCGACTGACGGCTGCCGTACTGAAAGTAAAGGGATTGGAAAGCCACCGAAGGGCTTCCGAAGACCAGATCGATCCAGGAGAAGATCTGAGCGTTCAGGTAAAGGTCAAGTGCTGCAGGCAAATGGGAATGAAGGTCGGCGATCCGATAAGGAGGCGTCCGGTGCCGGGCTTCCTGGCTGTCGGCCATCGAGGTCAGGGCGCCCGAATGGGCGAAGGCCAAGTCGAGCGGCTTCTCCTTCCAGATTCGGTCCACACCCTCTTCCAATTGCTGATAGAGCATGTCGGGGACATTGAGCGAAAAACGGAAGTAGCCCTGGTCTACAAACTGGCGCAGTTTGCCGGCTTGCTCCGAACTGATCAGGCCGTCTTGCAGCTTGCGGTCGATTTGCCGATGAGCGTCGGGCTGGTCCAGCCAAAGGTCGCTGGCCAAGCGTTTTTGGGGATCGAGAGCCTCCATCGGGCGCAATTATAGCAGGGCAGTTTCGCGACCTTCAGACGAAGCGGCACTCCTTCGCCAGCCAGGGCTCCGCCTCTGAACGGAGCGCCCGCATCTTGAGGTTGTCGTAAAAGGGCGGCAAGAGCAGATTCACGCAGAGGCGCAGAGACGCAGAGGACGCAGAGAAGACCAAGATCAGCGCCACTGGTTATTGCCGACCGGTGCATCGGGACGAGGATTGGACTTTATCGACAGCCTCTGGGTTTCCGAAAGGAGCAGCACGGTTACCACTGCCATTGTCCCCGAGCCTTCAAGATTCGTTCGATCACTTCGCGGACGGCGCCGCGGCCTCCCGGGCATTGGCTGACGTAATCCACCACGCGCCGCACTTCGGGGGCGGCATCCGAGGGAGCGGCTGAAAAGTGCACTCTTTCCAGCAAGGGAATATCGAGCAGATCGTCTCCCATGGCGGCCGCTTGCGAGGCTGGCAGATTGAGACGATTCAGGATCTCCTCAAGATGAAGCACCTTGTCGCGGCTGCCCTCGATCACGATCTCAACCTCGAGTTCGGCGGCGCGGCGCTGGACAGCCGGACTGCTGCGTCCGGAAAGAAAGGCCACCTGGAAACCGCTGCGCTGGGCCAATCGGATGGCCAAGCCGTCGCGGATGGAGAAATGCTTGATCTCGTCGCCTTGGGCGGTAAACCCGATCCGTCCGTCGGTGAGAACGCCGTCCACGTCAAGGATCAGGAGTTGAAGTTGGGAGAAGTCAGGTGCAGGCATCGGTTTCCTAGAGTAACAGAGTGAACCGCAGATGGGGATTTCACGCAAAGACGCAAAGCCGCAAAGATTAGATGGCAAGGCGTCGCGAGAAACTCGGAGCTTTTGCGGGCACCTCCGGCAATCCGGTCATTTCGCCCTTTCCGTTCGCCCCGCCGAGACAAGCTCGGGGGTGGCGTATTAAGCCTTTGCCCTGGTTTCCAAACACGGCCCGACCGGGGTTAGTCCGGGTTAGTCCTCTGTGACCCAATGCCTGCTCCGCTGCATGGTAATATCTTTATATGGCACTTGCACAATCGAAGTTGAACGCGCAGGGAAAAACCTCGGTTCCTGCCGAAGTGCGTCGTCGACTTGGCCTTGGTCCGGGCTCGATA
>JANQFM010000084.1 GCA_028277865.1 Acidobacteriota bacterium | reverse complement strand
CGCGGGCTTGCCCCCGTGGTGCGGGGTTTTTCCGCCGCCGGCGCTGGCATTGCAAACACCGCCCCACCGAGGCAAGCTCGGATGGTGGCGTCCTTTTCTTCCGATTCAGTCTGGTTTCCAAACACGGCCCGACCGGACAAGCCCGGCACGTGGCCTCATTCCTTGCCTGGTCACTCTTAACCCGGATTTCTCACGGGTCTGCCAGGGGCAGAGGGTGGATCGGAACTCCAGCTTGAACTGCTGGGCAAGGCAAAGCTATCGTAAATGGGTGGTGAAGAGAAGCGTCGTTCACAGCCTGTGGGGAAAGGCAACCTTGCTGGGTACCGGCAGCGGGATGGCTCTGCTCGTCTTTTGGGGCGGAGGCGGATGGTTCGAGCAGCTCGGAATCCTCGAGATCGCAGCCATAATTCTCTTTTTCTTTGTGTTGAGCGATGCGCTTGTAGCCTGGGAAAACGAGCGGGCCATCGCCGAGGGCAGAAGCAGGCTCTACAACGACATTGTCGGTGAACTTGCGGTTGTTGAAGGCCGCTTTTCAGCCCGTGGACGCCGATTCGGGGGCAAAGTGCGACTGGGTATGGAACGCTGGTCCGCCCAAAGCGACGGCCCCCTGCGTCCAGGTGAAAAAGTGCGCATTGCCGCTCGTCAGGGACTGCTTCTGCATGTCGAACGACTGCCCCATTCCGCTTGACCCGAGCCTGCAATCAGCAGGAGGCGGGAGTCCAGGAAGAAAGGCGGACGGAACCCGCTAAAAGCGACACTTTGCGAAAAAATACACAATTTCCTTGAAAGCAGCGCAGCGCGGCGTTACACTGTGCCCGTTCGATGGCTCTCGGGGACCGTCAGACGGGTAGGGGAAGCTCGAAGGAGGCTCCGAAATGAAGCGCAGCGCTTGTGCAATCCTGTTCCCCTTCTTGTTCCTGTTTACTGCTTCCGCACTCGGGGCGGAATCGCTGATCTTGACGGCGCCGCAGCGGCTGACGTCCGGCGGCAATGCCGCCATCACCCTCACCCGAGGCCTGAAATCCTCTCTAAAGAGCCGTTCGACGATCTCGTTGGAGTTGGTGAACGCCGATGGCGTCCGGATTCCCGTCTTCTCCAATCGGCGGCTTTTCGGGCGCCAGCAGTTGGTGGAATTCGATGTGCCGGCCCTGGTCTCCGGCAGCTATCTGCTCAGGGTGCGCAGCCGAGCCGGGGCGATTGTGCAAGCCGAGGTCAATCTGACCTCCACTCCCGCCCTGCTCATCGAAACCGACCGGCCCATCTACCGCCCCGGAGAGACCCTGCAAGGCCGGGTGCTGCGGCTTGATCAGCAATTGCGTCCCTCGGCAGGGCCGCTGGAGCTGGTGGTGCACGACGGCAAGGGCGTCAAGATCGCCCGAATGCATCTATCCGCTGATTCCTTCGGGGCGGCGCCCTTTAAACTGCCTTTGGCAAGCGAGTTGAACGAGGGCTTCTGGAAGCTGGAAGCCTCTCACCAGGGCGTGCGCAGCCAACGGGACGTGCGGGTTGAAAAGGTCGTGCTGCCCCGCTTCGGGGTGGAGGTCGAAACCGACCGCAGCTGGGCGCTGCCAAACCAGTCGATCAGCGGTCGAGGTGTGGCCGGATACTTCTTCGGCAAGCAGGTGGAAGGCACCTTCGAGATCACCGCCAGCCGCTGGGTGGGGTTTTGGGAGGCCTACAACGAACAGCAAGGCGAGGTCCGGCAGGGACGCTTCGAGTTCACCCTGCCGCCGCCCGAATTCGTTTCAGGGACGCCCCAGCGCCGGCATACTGCTCGAGTCCGGGAGGAACGAGCTCGATATCCGGATACTTCGTCTTCAGCGTGTCGATGAAGCCCTGTTCTCGCTTTGTCGTGCTGGCGGATCCGACCTGGTAGCGGAGGAGAAGGGCCTTTCCCTTGCCTCCCATGATCTTCCCGAGGTGTTCGCCGGCGAGAACGCCGCCCTTGTAGTTGTCCGTCGCCACAAAGCTGACAAAGCTGTCTGTCTTTACGCCGCTGTCGATGATGATGACGGGTTTTCCCATCTTCTTC
>JANQFM010000061.1 GCA_028277865.1 Acidobacteriota bacterium | reverse complement strand
CAGCAGCGACAGCAGCAGGCTTTCGGTCAGCATCTGGCGGAGCAGTCGGGCGCGTCCCGCTCCCAGGGCCGTGCGCAAGCCCATCTCGCGCCTTCGCCGGGCCGTACGCGCCATCAAAAGGTGGGCTAGGTTGGCGCAGGCGATGAGCATCACAAAGCCGACCGCCCCGCTCAGGATCAGCAAGGGCGAGCGCAGCGTGGGGTCGATGCTGGCTTCGGAAAGGGCGATGGGGCGTACCCGGAAGGGCGAGCCGTCGAAGACCTGCTGGAAGCGGAATCTCTCGTCCGTGCCGGCTGAGGCGGCATCCAGAGCAGCTTGAAAGCGTTCAGGCGACCATTGGGGAGGCACACGGGCCACCACTTCGTGCCAGAAAGCAAAGGGGACGCTCAAGCGCCGGGCGAACATCAGTTGCGGTGCCATCATCATGGGCACCCACACCTCGGCCGTCCCCGAAAGCCCCTTGAATCCCTGCGGCGTCACCCCCACCACCGTCAGCGGGACGGTATTCAAAGTGAGCTTACGACCCACGGCTTGCGGATCCGCTCCCAAAGCCCTCTGCCATAATCCGTGGCTGATCAGCGCCACAGGATGGTTGCCTGGGTTCCGGTCCTCGTCATCCGTGAAGGTCCGGCCGGCAAGAGCCTTCACGCCCAACGTCCGAAAGTATCCGGCAGAGACGAATTCCAGCTGGACTTTTTGGGGACTTTCCCCTCCGGCCAGGCTGTATCCGCGGGTGGTGCGCGTGTAGGCGGCCACGGTCGGTACAGATTGGGCGGCGCGGGAGCGAAAGTCGTCGAACAGGGGATAGGACCAGTTTTCCAGGGTGCCGCCAGGCATCTGAACGTCCACCTGCAGGACGGCGAGGCGCTCGGGGTCCGGGTAGGGTGGGCTCTTTAAAAGCACTGTGTGGACGGCGCTGAAGATGGCTGTGTTGGCCCCAATACCCAGCGCCAAAGTGAGGACGGCCACAGCAGTGAATGCCGGATTGCGGCGCAGCAGCCGCCAGGCATAGCGCAAGTCTTGACCGAGAGCCTGCATCTTTTCCCCCTTGCCTAAGGCTGCGGGTTGCCGAAGCGGCCATGACCGAACGGCCTTTCGAAGCCCTGCCGAACCGACCTTGCCCCGATGCGCCCCGGTTCGGCGCGATGCCCGAAACTGGACTTCGAAGAGCTCTTCGAAAGGAAGGCCCAGAGCTTCCAACAGCTTGCTGCGTGTAGCTGGGCCCGGATAAGGGCGCTTGCCATTGACGAGGTTGGAAAGATGCCCTCGGCTCAGCCCCAGCTTGCGGGCCCAGGCGTTCTGGCTCAGACGGCTGCGGGCCAGATGCCGGGCCAGCCGGCGGTGTTTCAGCTTGACTCTCACGTGAGATCCAGATCCGTCAAACGCGTTCTCGCAGCTCTTGGACGCTCATCCGGTCAACAGGGTTGCCCTGATTGAGCAAAAAGTGATTCCAGGTGTTTCCAAACAAGCTTGCAGGCCGGCGGCGATTCCGCCTGAAACTCCCCGTCCCCTTGCGTCACTGCGCCGGTGTAGGATTCGTCGGCGAGGTTGCAGTTGACGGCCAAGAAAAAGACAACGACATCCAACCCCAAGGCCCGCCGTTCCAAGCCACGTACCCAGCGCAAGGCGCACCGTCGGTCTGTGCCCTGGCGACCGCTCATTTTACTGTCGCTGATCATGGCAGTTTTTGCTTTCGGAGTCCTCTGGGTCTACTACTACACCCGCTTCTCGCGTTTGGTCGACGCACGCCTGGAGCTCCATCCCCCTGCCGCCTCTGCCGTATACAGCCGGGATGGAAAACTGATCTCCAGCCTTTACGGGGAAGGCCGCAGGAAGCAGCGTCCGGTTCGCTTTGGGGAATTGCCCGAACACCTGGTCAATGCCCTGCTGGCCGCTGAGGATGCCGAATTCTTCTCTCACGGCGGACTCGACCTTGGCGGCATGATGCGGGCTCTTTACGTCAACCTCACCCGCATGGAGCGGGCCCAGGGAGGAAGCACCCTGACCCAGCAGTTCATCAAGAACTATTTCCTGACACCCGAAAAAAGCCTGCGCCGCAAATTGGAGGAGATTTTCCTGGCTGTTCTGGTCGAAAACCGCTTCAGCAAGGAAGAGATTTTCGAGCTCTACGCCAATCAGGTTTATCTGGGCCAAGTCGGCTCCTTCGCTGTGGTCGGCTTCGGACAGGCTTCCCAGGCCTTTCTGGGCAAGGACGTCCGCCGCCTCACCCTCCCCGAAGCCGCCCTGCTGGCCGGCCTCATCCAGGCGCCCAACCGCTATTCCCCCCAGCGCAACCTCGATCAAGCCCTCAAACGCCGCGATCACGTACTGGGGTTGATGCACCGCAAAAAGCTCATCAGCAGTCAACAACTGGAGCAGGCTTTGCAGGCCATTCCAGGAATCCGCAGGGCAGCAGGGCTGGAGGCCCAGGAGGCGCCCTATTTTGTCGACTTGGTACGCCGGGAGCTGGCATCGGATTGGAGCCGGGCAGACTCGGGCCACCAGAGCTTGAAGACTGTGACTACCCTCGACTCCGGGATGCAGAGGGCAGCCCATCAAGCCGTCGAAACAGGCCTTTCCCGAGTGGACAGCCTGATCAAAAAGCGCTCCAACGGCCAGGCCCAGGCTGCATTGGTGGCTTTGGACCCCCGCAACGGCCACATCCGGGCCTTGATCGGTGGGCGCCGCTACGCCCGTAGTCAGTACAACCGTGCCGTCCAGGCTCTGCGCCAGCCCGGATCCACTTTCAAGCCCTTCGTCTACGCGGCCGCCCTGCGCCGCAGGGTCTACGCAGCAGGCAACAGCTTCTATACGCTGTCGCGCCGGCTGGTGGACGAGCCCTACACCTTCACTTTTGAGGGCAAGCAGTATATGCCCGCCAACCACTCGGGCCGCTACCGCAAGGAGGTCAGCCTGCGCAACGCCCTGGTGTTGTCGCTGAACGTCCCCACGGTGAAGCTGGCCGAGGAGATCGGATTCGATTCCGTCACCCGGTTGTGCCGCCAGTTGGGAATCCGGCGGCGCCTGCAGCCCTACCCTTCCATTGCCCTGGGAACTTTCGAGCTGTCGCTGCTGGACCTGGCTCGGGGCTACGCCGTCTTCGCCAACCAGGGAGTGCGGGCACCGGTCCAGGCTGTCACCTCGGCCCAGCTGGACGGCGAATCCCTGCCCTCCCCGTCGCGTCCGCCAGCCCAGGTGCTGGAGCCGGAAGTCGCCTTCCTGATCAATTCGACCCTGGGTTCGGTGCTCAGCTACGGGACCGCAAAGTCGGTGCGCCGCCACGACTTCTGGCTTCCGGCGGCGGGCAAGACGGGCAGTGCGGACGACGCCTGGTTCGTGGGGTACACGCCGGATCTGCTCTGCGCCGTCTGGGTGGGCTTCGACGATTCGCGGCCCCTGGGCCTGGAAGGCAGCCAAGCCGCCCTGCCCATCTGGATCGACTTTATGAAAGCCGTCCGCAACCAGGGCGCCTTGTCGGGCGCCAAATTCCCGCGCCCCGCCAACATCCTCTCCCTGACCATCGACCGCCACACCGGCCAGCGAGCCACCAACCGCTGCCCGGACACCTACACGGAGCACTACATTCAAGGCACCGAACCTCTCGGCTATTGCGCGGCTCACGGCCTGGGGTCCGGGAGGCGCTAGTGCCTCACAAGGAGCGGAGCAAAATGCCAAAGGAATCCGACTGGAAAAAATATCGAAAGCGTATCGAAGAATGGCGAGAGCGCTATCTGAGGGCCAAGAACAAGGAAATCGTCAACCTGCTAATCGACGAGAGTGAAACGCCGACAGACCGGTTCTGGAATGCCAAGGGAAAGATGAAAGAGGAAGCAAAAATCCTGAACGACTGCCTGGGTTACCACTCGAGATCAAAGATGTTCCAGTCTCTCTTCTTGATGTATCGCTACGGGCTCGTCGAAGAGGCCAATCTGCAGGAATTCAGTGAGGAACTGCGGGATCAGATCCTGGAATTGTCCAGAGGCTTTGGCCGTTAGATTAGAGACTCCCTGCTCCCTTTCTGCCGGTCTCCGGTCCCCGGTCTCCGGTTCCCGACTCGTACGATAAGCGACTCCGCTGAATATGTCGCCTCATTTGCGAAAGGCACAGCGAAGGAATGCCGCCAGGGAATTCCGTGACGGCAACGCCAAATTTCCTGTATAACAGAAAGTACGTTGCATAATCTAGCTTGCAAATTACTTACGCCAAGATTTATAATCGGTGTCCTAACCGAAGGAGGAAACTTCAATGCAATCTCTACTAAGACGTTTGACAGTTATGCTGGCAGTTGTCGGCATCTTGTCGTGCGGGATGGTGACATTCTTTGCCGAGGATGCCGTGTCGCTGACTCTCTGCCCGATCCCCAAGTTCGATTGCCTGGACGTTTGGGATCCGGTCATCTGCGACGGCGGGGTGATTTTCAGCAATGCCTGCTATGCGGCCCGGGCCTGTGCCACGGGGTGCGTTCCCTACGGAGGGGCCACCCAGTAACCTTTGCCTCATCGATCCGGGGAGGGCGCAATGGAAAAAATCCGTTTGAACCTTGATGACTTGAACGTCGAATCGTTCGAGACCACAGTGGGGCCGTCCAAGCAGGGGACCGTCTTCGGGCACGTTGTGACCTTGCCCTACACCTGCAATCAGCACACCTGCGAAACCGAGGACACCTGTCCTCAAGACACCTGCAACACTTGCGCCATCGACCCCAGCTGCGACGGTTGGCACACCTGCATCAATGCCTGCAACACCAACGAATGCACTTGGCCGGTTCATTGCGGGCCGCAAGTCACGGACGATCCCCTTTGCGATACAGAGGCTTGAAGAAGGGTTTTCGCGCCAAGACGCAAAGACCGCAAAGGGA
>JANQFM010001113.1 GCA_028277865.1 Acidobacteriota bacterium | reverse complement strand
ACGAGACAAGCTTTCCAGCAACGAACGGGCCCGGGCCCGTTCGCTGGCTTCGAAGGCCTCGGCCAAAGCGGACGGGTCATTGCGGTCACGGTGGATCTGTATCAAGAGGTCGATATATTCGTCGTACAAAAAGCGCACTTGGGCCAGATGGGTCGAACGCAGGCACGGCCCGGCGACTTGGGATCGGGTTGTTTCGAGTGTCGCCAAAGCTTGGATCATGCCCTCGCGTGCCACACTCAGATCCCCAAGGCGGCGGGCCGACATGGCTTGACGGGCCAATCCCAGCGCCTCGCCGAGCGAATCACCGGCCTTGCGGGCGTGTTTCAGGGACTGCTCAAGAAGGCGCCCGGCTTTAAGGTAGTCCGCTTTTTCCAGTTCAATAGCCCCCATTCGGCCCAAGGTGCGGGCCAGGTCGAAATCGTCGCCGTAGCGTTGCTTGATCTGCAGGGATTGGCTCAGCAGCCCCAAAGCCTCTGCGTCTTTCCCCACGGAGTGGAGGACTTCTCCTTTGTAGCTCATGGCATAAGACAGCATGCGCTCGTCTTCCAGCTCCTTGAAAATCGAAGCAGCTTTCTCGAAGGCCGACAGGGCTTTCTGGTGCCTGCCGGCTGCCAGCTGGATGAAGCCTATCTGAAGCAAGGTGCTTCCCTTACCGTGTAGGGAGCCCTGCTCGGTGTAGGCTTGATAGGCACGCTTGAAGTAGATGCCTGCGCTGTCGAACTCCCCCAATTCCATGTAGATGGTCCCAAATGAGTTGAGCAGGGCTGGCTGGGCGGGCATCAATGCCGCCTCTTTGTAGATGTCGCGGGCCGCCTCGCAGTGGTCCAAGGCCAGTTGGAACTCCCCGGCCTTGGCGGCAAGCATGCCCAGGGCCATCCGGCAACGGGCGACGCTGGATGGGGCCTGCATGGCCTGATAGTGCCTCAAAGCTTGTTGGAATGCTTGTTCAGCCTTGTCATGGAGCCCGGAATCGGCTTGCAGGTAGCCAAGGTGGAGATAGGCCTGAGCCGATTCGACGGGCAAAAGCCATTTAGTCGAGTCCTCTAGGGCGCGGCGGTAGTGTACCTCTGACTGTTGCAAATCTCCGCCGACAAAAGCAGCATCGCCGAGGATGATGTGGGCTTGGGCTGACAGCCGAAGGGTGGGCGCCAGGTGCCCTTCCAGGACAGCTTTGCAGATCCGTCGGGCTTCATCAGGCCGGTCTCGCTCTGCCAGCAATGACGCTTTCATCAGGTTGATTTCGGCTTTTTCGTGCTCATCGAAGAGCGCCGGGCGGCTTTGCGGATGGAGGATCTCAAGCGCTTGCTGATGATTCCCTTTTTCCCGGAGAACGCGGGAGATGCCCACCCGGGCAGCCCACTGGATGTCTGGCAGCTGGTGGACAGGCACATCCTCAAGCGCCCTGTCATAGATCTGCAGAGACTCCTCAAGCCGACCGGGATCCCAGACGAGGAGGCGGCGCTGAGCCTGGTCCAATCGTCGTTCCATGGCGATTCGAAGCTCGTCGGCGGCCTTCCAAGACCTGGCTCTGGCGGTCAGCCTCACTCGTTGGGTCAAAGGGGGCTGCAGGAGAGAATGCAATACTACTCGGTAGCGCGCATCCCGAACCGATCGCCAGCGAATCCTTTCGAAGGAACTGGTGGCGCAGCACAGCCGCTGTCCGATGAGCCGGTTGTCGGAATCAAAGACCGAAACCTCCAAGCGGCTGGAAAACACGTCCAACTGGACCATTTCGCCGGCCCTTGCTCCGACAAGGAAAACCGCCTCTTTGCCCGGCTCCAGGGTAAAGGGCTCCCGAATCGAGGGTTCGATGCCCGAACCCAGCTCTACAAGAGGCTGAGGGACTTGTTGCTGTGAAGCCTGGCAGGCGCAGGCTCCGCACAGTGAAAGCAGCAAGAGTCCCCGCCGAACCGGACCTCTCCTCGCCCATAATCGGGTCATTTCTCTTCCAGGCTTCTATGCATGATGCGTCTGGGTTGCAAAGGGGGGCGCTCCTCTTCTCTTCGCTTCGGAGCCCCTTGCTCCACGGGTGCCGTGGCCGAGAGCAGAGATGGCTCGCTCTTTGGCCAAGGCTGCTCAAATTCATTGCAGTAGTAACACTGCGGCGGGTTCCTCATGCAACCCGTCCATAAATGCGAACCTCGGATGCTTGCAAGGGTTCCCGTACGAACACCGGCCGGGCTGTACGACAGCAGCGAAACATCGGGGGTGGCCAAGATCGGAACAAGCTTCCGATCCCGCAGCTGATCGGGAATCTTGCCAGGAACACGCCTTTTCTTTTCCGGCGTCATTTCGGCAGGCGTGAG
>JANQFM010001078.1 GCA_028277865.1 Acidobacteriota bacterium | reverse complement strand
CCCGAGGCGGCTGACCACCGGCTAATATCCAACGCCCTTCCAGGGCCAATCGAATCTCCAGATCAGAAACTCTTTGGAGGTATGAGGTGGCTCGCTACGCCGCTAGGCCTTCCCAGATGAAGGCGCAGGTATCGGCAGATGTGCCAGCCGTCCAGGTAGTTGAATGGAAAATGGGCGGTGGTGTAGTGCCCGCAGGGGAGCCGGGCCACATCAGGGTTGAGGCCGTGGCGGCGGTACTCCTGGAAGACCTGTTCGGTCAGATGGGGCAGGAAGGTCAGGTCGTATTTGGCCGTGATCAGCAGGTGGGGCCGAGGATCGTTCTTCAGGCGGAAGACGTGGTGCAAGGGGCTGATGGGCGCCCAGCAGCGTCGCAGGTCCGCAAATGAAATCCTTCCTTCCAATCCCCGGCGGACATGGCGGGTGGCCAGGCCCTTCCAGACCACGTCTGCGAAAAGAGCTGAGACGTGATTGAAGACGCCCACCTGAATGCGGGGATCATGGGTGAAGGCAAGATAGGCGATGCACGAGCCCACACTGGTTCCCACCACTCCGACGTGCCGGTAGCCTTCCCGGTAGAGGTGCTCGACGATTTGGCGTAGCTCCAGGACAGCTTGGCGAATGCCCTGCAAGGTGCGTCCGATGTTGGGGCTCACCAGAAGATCCGCCCGCACCATTCCGTCGGGGGCACGCTTTTCGTGGTAAGGCAGGCAATGGCGCACAGCGGTGATCCCCAAGCGCTGCAGCAAGCGGCACAAGGTCACGTGGCTATGGGCGTCGGCGTTCCACTGGGGTGCCACGACCACTGCGCAGCTGGAGCCCTGAGCCTCGAAGATCCGGCAGTCAACCATGTTGTTTTCGGGTACTGAGCCCGGTGCCGGAGTGGCAAAGCTCAGGCGGTCCCCCTCTCGTTGCACCGGCCCCAGTGGAGGGGGCGCAAAGAACGATTGGCTGTCTTGCAGGACCGCATCGGCGATCTGATGCAACTCGGCCAGAGGATCGGCAGAGTGATTTTCAGGCGCCAGCCACTCCAGTCCCCATTCGAAGGGGAAGACGCGGCGATTGGTGTCCTTGGCGGTCAGAATCCGCTCCCGGCGGTGCATCCACCACTGGTAAAGACCCATGATCTCTTCTCTTCGGCGCTGTTCAATCGAACGCCGGGGGCGCCCGCATCCCTGAGGCTGTCGATAAAGTCCAATCCTCGTCCCGATGCACCGGTCGGCAATAACCAGTGGCCCTGATCTTTGTCTTCTCTGCGTCCTCTGCGCCTCTGCGTGAATCCGCTCTTGACGCCCTTTTACGACAACCTCATCTTGCGGGCCTCTGCTATGCGGGGTCGGCTGTGCTGGCAGTCGGCAGCAGCATGAGGACAAGCCTGGATCGTGGCCCTAAGAACCAACCTCAATGGACCATTCGCCGGGTATAGATCTGGAAAGGCGCCCAAAAATAGGGCCTGGCATCCTCGTGGGTCCGCAGGTAGTCCAGCTTGGCCTGCCGCAGAGCGCGGTCGGGTGAGCGGCCCTGGTTGGCGATGAGGTGCTCGTAAAGGCTCACCATGATCTCGGCGGTGGCCTCATCCGAGGCATACCATTGACTGGCCACCACGTTCCAGGAGCCCCGGCTCAAGAAGGCCCAGGCGAATCCCACCGGGCCCTCTCCCGAAAAGACCGCCTCTCCCACCGTCTGGCAGGCGGAAAGTGTGACCAATTGTGCGTTCAGGTCGAGCCTTTGGATGTCCCTGGCGTAAAGCTTGTGAACCCCTCGCCAGGGGTTGAGAAGAATGGCGGAGCTCAAGGGGCTGGTGGAATTGGACTCGGCATGGGCTGCAAAGTGGAATAAGCTGGCTTGATGGTTGGCCTTCATGAAAGCGTCCGGATTGGCTTGCCGAGGGGGCAACCGATGCACCTTTCCAGGAGCGGAAGCCAATGGCTTCAGGCGTCTTTCAATCTCATCCACTTCATCCTTGGCTGCCTTCAATTCCTCGTATTCGGGCGCATCGGGAACAGCGATCAGAAGTGCGGAAGCCAGGGAGATCTTTGCTGCTGCCGGTTGGGCGGCGATTGCACCCAGTGAAGGCGCCATTGAGATGGTGGCATCTTTGATCCAAGGATGAGGGGAGCCCTGCCCCTTGACCGGCAAGGCTTCGAAGCTGAGCTGATGCAACACGTCATCGGCTACGATCATCACTCGGGGCTGGGCCGGAAGGTGGTCCAGGGCGGGCCTGACCAGGATCTCGAACAACTTGGCGCCGGCTGGGCGCAAGACCTTCAAGCCTTCGCCTTCCTCCAGGCGCGCTTGGAACTCGTCGACCAGCCTTCGGATTTCAGAAACCTCCGCTTCCAGTTCGATGAAATGCGTCTCGCTGGGCGTGATGACCCACAAATAGCAGCCCAGTTGAGAGAGCCAGTAGGAAAGGAAGGCACGGTCGCTTTGTGCGGCAGCTCGCTGGAAGTCGCCGATTTGCCCACGCTGAACCGGCGCCCCCAACTGTTCCCGAAGCAGTCGGGCCCGGCTGGCATCGGCCACTTCCAGTGCCCTGCCTTGCCGTGAGCCTTGAATGAGGGCGTGAACGTAGCTTCTGTGAATTCCGATCAGGCTGGAAAAGAGATTCATTCGGTCACCCTCGTCGGGCAAGGCCTGATTGGCCTGATCAATGATCTCCAGTGCGTTTTCAAAACTCAGGTAGGCCTCCTCCCATTCTCCTTGTTCCGCCAGAAGGTCGGCCAGGCTGAAGTAAATCCGCCATCGCAGGTCGGGGTAATCGCCAGAAAGGCCCAGCGCCTCACTCAATTGACCTCGGGCATTGTTCGGATCGCCGCACATGGCCTCCAGGCGTGCCTGGTTGAGAATGCTGCGCACAGCTTCCTGCTGATCCGGATCAGGTCCGGCTATCTGTTTGGCCTCATTCGCATACCGCTCGGCCTTCTCGCAGTTCCCTGCTTCGGTCCAGGTGCTGGCCAGATTCCTTACAAATGTGAGCTTGTCTTCCTGCTGCCTCTCCGATTCGAGCCCTTGCTCGTACTGTGCAGCCGCTGCTTCCCAATTCCTGCGGAAGAAGAAGTTGTTTCCCAACTCCAACAGCACCTCGGGCAAATCGTCTGAGCCGGCAAGTCCGAGAGCCTCTTCCAGGTGTGCCTGAGCGTCGTCGAGGCGTCCCAAGCGGTTTTCGGTGGTGCCCATGTTCAATAGGGTGACTGCAAGAGCCCTGGGGATGTCATCTGCCAGCTCGCGGGCACAGGGAAGGGCGAATTGCGCCCAGTTGCGCGATTCGTCCCATTGCTCCAATCTGAGGTGGAAATAAGCCAAATTGTTGTAGGCTCGAGCGATGTGAAAGCACTCGACCTTATCTCGGTTCCGGTCGCTGATCGGACGGCTGGCGGCAATGGCTTCGAGCGGCTGCCCGAGGCTCCAGAGGCGAAACGATTCCAGGCGCTCAATTTCGCTGAGCAGGTCCAAGTCAGCCAGCGCCAATGCCTTGGAGCGGGCTTGCTCAAGGTATCCTTTATTTTGATCAGGATCCGACAGAGAGCCCCGCAGCATCAGGATCCTGACATCAAGGGCCTTGAAGCGGCCTTCGGGCAGGTAGGATTCGATTTGCTGGAGGACAGTTTCAGCCTGCTCGAAATCCCCCTGCTCCTGCAGGATTTCGGCCCGCAGGATACGCAGGCGCCAGGCTAGTCGCGATGCTGGATCGAGAGAGTCCGACGTAAAAGCCTGATTGACCAGTTGGTGTGCCTTGGTGTAGTCCTTCTTACGGTATTCCTTCCTTGCCTGGGGGAAAAGTTCGTTTGCTCCGGGCTCGGATTGGCAAGCAGCTGCCGTGCCGAGGCAAACCAGAGCCAAGGCCAGCAGCCTGCACCTGGGGCTCTTCCGAAAACAAGCGGCACATTCGTGCATCTCACCTCCGTGGCGTCTTTGCCCTGTCCTCAATCGCAAAACCCTCGGAAGAGGCCTAGTCTCTCAGCGGTTTGCCGTTGCTTCCCACGTCAGATCCCACTCCTTTGCCGGAGGAGTAATCGTCCTCATAGGCGCCATTTCCGTGTCTGAGGATGGCTTGCCGCAGTGCCTTCGAATACTTGCTTTGAAAGTTGAGCATCACCAGTCGGGTGGATCCCTTCGACCGCAGCACCTCGCCGAATCGAAGGACTGCCAGAGGCTTGTTTTGGCCTTTGTAGCTGATTTGAATGGTATGTCCCTGGCCCTTGAAAAACTCCTGGCCGCATTTTTCGCCGAATTGGACGATGTAGCCCTTGTATTCGAGTTTTTCTGCTGAACTTTCATCTTCCCAGCGGATCCGCTTTACCAGGGAGTAAGTCAACGGAGTGCTGTCAGAGACCGGCTGCACGAGATTCTGGCAGCCGGCCAGCTCCGCCACATGGCCTGCGTTGGCCAGCTGCTGGTCGAAAACGAACTCGATCCGGTGTCCGAGCACGAATGCCTCCCGGATATCGGAGTTCCGGAAGCCGGGCAGGTTGGGGTGGCGCACAAAAAAGCTCTGCCTGCTGGCTGGATCTTGCCTCTCATCATACAGCGAGTAGATGCTGCCGATGATCTCGCCCGCTTCGAAGAGCGGGGGATGATATCGATCTTCCTCTTCTTGTGTGTTCTCGTTTGAGTAGCTCTGGAGGCGAAAGCCCTTCAGTTTGGCTGTGATGACGGTTTCAAAGCGGTTTGGCCGTCGGCGAGGGATATCCCGCCCACGCGCCGCAATCACCGCCTTGCTGAATCGAGCCAGTTTGTCCAGGCCCAGCTTCTTGAGTTGCTTTGCGCGGGCCGAAGCCCTGGCCGTGCCGCCGACGATGGGCAGGTGAACCATTGCCAGCGAGCCGAGTTGATGACCGAAGGCCGTTCCATGAGCCCGATAATAGAAGGATGGTTCTAGGCAAAAGTGATGGTCTCGCATGTTTCCCCTCATTTGTACTGAATGTGAAATTGAAAGTCTTCAAACTCCGGATCGCTGCCCGACTCCCAGTGGACTCTCAGCCAATAGGACCCCTCTTGCAGCAGGTTGACAGGAATGGACACTCCCAAATCCCTGTTTGGTGCCCGTTCAAAGTACTCCTGCAGCAGCGGCGGGGACTCTATTTGGCGGAAATGCAGATCGCAGCGGTATCGGCTGGCTCTCTCCTGCAAGATCAGTCGTAGGTTGAGCTTTTCGCCCTTGGGACCGATTTCTATCGTCGGAGGCTCCCCCCGGACACTGGGCTGGAGCGTCTCGAAGGAGAATGAGCTCATGGATTGATTCTGACTCGAGGGCAGACTCTGAAACAGCACGATGCCCAGTAAAATCACCGCCGAGGCCGCCAGGGGGATGGCCATGACTTGCTTCCAGCCCGCCCTGTTTTCAATCGGCGGGGCAGCTGCAGGAATTGCGGTCTGCGGGGCGGACCCCGGGGGCTGCGAACCGCTTTCCGGCGCTTTGGGAAAACGGACCAGGCTTTGGGGCGGCAAGCCCTCCCCTTCCAGACGGCTTCTCCAGGATTGGGCGGGGGGCTCCAGCTCCTGTTCGCAGGAGGCTCTGACCAAGCCCTCCAATTTGTGCAGCTTGTCCGCCTCCTTTCGGCACAGCCTGCAGGCCTTCAAGTGCTTTGCAACCCTGGCATCGTCACCTTCTTCCAGGGTGCCGTTCACATACCAGGGAAGCAACTCGAAGGCATCTTTATGATTCATGGCGTCCTCTTGCAAACCGGCAACTCTCTTCAATCCAGTAAGTCTCTCAGCTTCTTGCGGGCGTGAAAGAGCCGTGTGCGCACCGTCTCTCGGGGGATTTCGATCAGTTGGCTGATTTCCAGGTCGCTGAAGCCGAACCAGTAGTGCAGGATCAAGGCTTCACGGTGGATGGGCGGCACCTTGTCCAGCACCATCCAATGGACTTCCTGGTGGAGGTATAGGGAATCCGGCCCCGGCTGGCCGTCCGATGGCTCGTAGTCCTCCAGCCCCTCAGTCGGCTTGCGCTTGCGAAGTTGGTTGTAGGCCTGGTTGCGGGCGATCCTCATGACCCAGAAAAGGGGCCGGCAGCGGCCTTCGAAACTGTGGGCGCG
Organism: Acidobacteriota bacterium; assembly: GCA_028277865.1. GTDB lineage: Bacteria > Acidobacteriota > UBA6911 > RPQK01 > DATIPO01 > JANQFM01. The sequence continues at coordinate 6,363 of JANQFM010001078.1, read as the reverse complement.
GCGCCACACCTCCAGGGCGGTGATCCACACAACCTCTTCGGCATCATCGACGTTGCGGAGGATGTTGTACAAATAGCGCCTCAATTGGTGCTCCAGGTCACCGATCAATTCCTCCAGGGCCCTTTCGTCCCCGCGGGCGATTTTTCTCATCAGGGCATGGTGACGCTGCACAGCCTGCTCCCCGGAGCGCGGACTCCGCTGCAATGCCGGCATTTTGGCTTCTTGAAAACTTTCCATGAGTCTACCAAGCACAAGTTCACTAGGTCAATTATTCAGAAGTCAGCTCAGCAATGGTTTTTATGTTTGCTGACCGCGAATGTCAGCAACCCGCTCTTGAGCAACTCCGTACAAGCGCCAAAGTCCAGTAGCCGGAGGGCTTGGCTCGCATCAGGACAGACAATTCCGCCCCCTCTGAACAGGATGGTCGTCAGAAGTTATTTATCTGTTCAAAAATTTTCGGGAGAACGATTTGCGCCAAGGCTGGGGAAAGCCGCTTACTTGAACGCGACGGAGGCAAGTTCCGGTGGTGGCCGCCTCCCGATCATTGCACTCGTTTACTTCGGACGAGGCGAATGATCGCCGATACAAGCCCGCCCGCCGCCAAGGTGACTGCCGTGCCGATCAGCACGTACCAGGTCCAGGCGATGGGAGTCAGTGCGCTGACTGCCAGCATGGCCGCTAATCCGGACAGCATGCCGATCAGGCCCGCAGCCTGTCCGGCACGCTTGCTGAGCAGGCCCAGCAGGAAAATCCCCAGCACGCTTCCCATGGTGATGCTGGCGATGGTCAGGCCTGTTTGCAGCACCGATCCCCATCCTTTGGCCATAAAGGAGATTGCCACCAGCACCACGCCCCAGATGAGCGTTAGCCAGCGCGAAACACTCAGATAGTGCTGCTGCGAAGCTTGGGGCGCAATGAATGGACGGTAGAAGTCGTGCACCGTCGAGGAGGCCAGCGAGTTGAGCGAACTGCTCAAGGTCGACATGGCGGCGGCGAAGATGGCGGCGATGATCAAGCCCGAGATCAGCGGCGGCATCTGCTCGACGATGAAGATGGGGAAGATGCGGTCGGTTTGGGTGAGTTGCTGTTCGATGGGAAAGTGCCGGTAAAAGGCGAAGAGCATCACCCCCACCACCAAAAAAAGCAGGAACTGGAAGAAGACCACCACTCCGCTGGCCAGCAGGGCCTTGCGGCTGCCCGAAAGGGTTCCGCAGGTGAGGTAGCGCTGCACCATCATGTGGTCGGTGCCGTGGGTGGCGAAAGTCAAAAAGGCGCCGCCCACAAGTCCGCCCAAAAACGTGTAGGGACGGTCGAAGACCAGTGCAAAGTCGAATGCTTGCAGCTTGTCTCCGGCCACCAGGGCCACCTCGGGCCAGCCTCCTGGAATGCCTTCCAGCAGCACCCAAAAAGCCAGCCCGGCCCCGGCGATGTAAACGAAGAAGTGGATCACGTCGCTCCACACGACTGTCCGCATGCCGCCGTAAAGGGTGTAGGCCACGGTGATGGCGCCGATGATGATCACCGTCCAGCTGTCGGAGATGTGGGTCACGACGGTCAGAACAAGTGCGGTGGCAAACAGGCGCACCCCGTCCGATAAAGCCCGGGTCACCTGAAAGAGCAAGGCAGAGGCGGTTCTTACGTGGGGTCCGAAGCGGGAATTCAGCAGCTCGTAGGCGGTTTCGATGCGGCCTCGCAGGTAGCCGGGCATCAGGACGGCGGAGACCAGCACCTTGCCCAGGCAGTATCCCAGGGCCACTTGCAAAAAGGTCATGTTGCCGGCATAGGAAATGGCCGGAGCGCCGATGAAGGTCAAGGTGCTGGTCTCGGTGGCCACGATCGAAAAGCAGATGGCCCACCAGGGCATTCGCCGCTCGCCCAGGAAATAGCCCTGCAAGTCCTTTTGCCCCCGCCCCACCCACATCCCGAAGGCAACGCTGGCGGCCAGGTAAGCGGTGAGGACGGCGTAATCGAGCGTGGTGAATCCCATGGCGGGAGATTATGGACCAATCGGGAGCGGGGAGCTACAGAGCCAGAGATTACAAGGAATGGAACCGTCCTTCACTTGTGCCTTCGAGCACACCGGGAGTAGGATTGGGTTTTGAGGAACGTGATACGTGCGTCATAGCTGTCGCCGGATGCATTCCCGTGTGACAGAGCAGGAGGATGCGTCATCGAGCTGACTCGCGAAATGCTTTCCCAATCGCGGGTCATCGCGAAAGGCAAGCGGATCAGAGATGGAAAACGCCTGGTTCAAATTCGAGTCGATCACAACATTTTGGCGAATCGTCAACCGCAAGCTGGGCACTGTCAGTCACGTGGCATAGCCCCCAGCCGTTTGAGGCCAGGCATTCGATAGAGGTACCCGCAGCTACAGTGCAGCGTCAAAGCCGGATATGCGAATTGAGTTTGAAATGGTCGGCGGTGCTGGCAACCCTCTTGGCCTTGGGTGTTTCTCCAATTGCTCATCAGGCGGTCGGACAGGCTTCAGGCGGCTTTGTTGAACGTGTTGGGCGGCAGTTGGACCAGTTGTTCGCCGATCCGGCTTTTGTGCGGGGCGTGTGGGGAGTGCAGGTCAAGTCGCTGGACAGCGGCGAAGTGCTCTACCAAAAGAACCCTTACAAATACCTGATGCCGGCCTCCAATATGAAGCTGCCCACAGCCGCGGCAGCCCATCGCGCGCTGGGGCTGGACTTCCGCTTCCGGACGCTGGTCACGGCTCAAGGCAAGATCGCGAGAGGGGCTCTGCAGGGTGATCTGCTGGTCATCGGCGGGGGCGATCCGAGCTTGGGCGCTCGGCTCTCCAGCCCCGATGCCGAAGACCTCGCCCAGGGCGATCCGCTGAAGATTTTCAAAGGCTGGGCCGGCCAGCTCAAGCAAAAGGGCATCCGCAGGATCGAGGGCGACCTGGTTGGCGACGCGAGGATCTTCGACCCGCTTCCCTTGGGGATGGGATGGTCGTGGGACGATGTGGGGTACGGCTATTCGGCCGAGATTTCAGGGCTGCAGTTCAATGAAAACGTGGTCATGGCCCGCATCACTCCCGCCCGCCGCCTCGGCAACCCAGCACAGATCGAGATCCGTCCCGACACAAGTTACCTGAGCATCGACAACCGCATCCTGACCGTCCCGGCCCATGAAGACACCGACCTTCGGCTGATGCGCTTGCCTGGGACCAACCAGGTGCGCCTGTGGGGGAGCATCCCGCTGCAAAGAGAGCCCCTGTGGCGCAGCATCGCCGTCACTGACCCGCCCCGATACTTCGTCACCGTGCTCAGGGAGACTCTGCAAGCCGAGGGGATCCAGGTGCGCGGGGATGTCCGAGTTCGCGGTTCGCAGTCCGCAGTTGGCAGTCCGGAGAAGAAAGTAGGTGGCAGTGGGCAGTGGGCAGTTGGCAGTTCAGAGAGAGAGCCCGAAACCCGGAACCCTGAGCCCCTCATCGTCCACCAGTCGCCTCCGCTGGGCAGCATCCTCAAAGTGCTGCTCAAGGTGAGCCAGAACCTTTACGCCGAGACGATGGTCAAGACCCTGGCGCCGGCGCCGCACCACAAAACCTATGAGGACGGCCGCAAAGAGATCGTCCGCATGCTGACCCGCATGGGGGTCCCGCCCGTCAGCTATATCCTGCGGGACGGCTCGGGGCTTTCGCGCTACAACTTCCTCAGCGCTGACATGTTGGTCCGCCTCTTGGAAGCTGTCTGGAGGCATCCTGAACGCGACCAATTCCTGGATCTTCTCCCCTTGGCAGGCGTGGACGGCACGCTTTCCTCGCGCATGAAGGGATCGGCCGCCGAAAAGAATGTGCGCGCCAAGACGGGGACTTTGGCCAACGTGCGGGCCTTGTCGGGCTACGTGACCACCAAAGACGGAGAGACCCTGGCCTTCGCGATGATCGCCAACAACTTCAACCAGCCCATGCGCAGCGCCGAATACCTCCAGGACAGTGCCCTCCACTTCCTGGCCAGCCTCTCGCGGCGGGACTGAGGGCAGGTACGCGCCAAGACGCAAAGCCGCAAAGGACAGAACGAAACGCTCTTTGCACTCGTCTCTTTGCGTCATTGGGCGAAACTCCCTTCCTTGTCCGTCTGGGCCGCAATGTATAATCGCCAAACCCGAACTGGGAGAGCGGTATTCATGGCGGAAAACCGGGAGGTCGCCGACGAGGTTCAACGACTCCGCGCCGCCCTGCGCGAGAGCGAAGCCAACTACCGAACCCTTTTCGACCGGGTCGCCAATCCGGTCTTCATCTTCGACCGTAAAAGCTACGCATTCCTGACCTGCAATGCTGCCGCCCTGCGCACTTACGGCTACTCGATGGAGGAGATCCGCCGCATGTCGCCCCCGGACCTGCATCCCCCGGAAGACTCGGATGCCTTGCGGCGCAACTTGCCGCAAAGGAACGTGGAACGCCCCAACGTCTATACCCACATCGCAAAGGATGGGCGGCGCATGACGGTCGAAATCCTGACCAACGAGATCGAGTATCAGGGGTGCCCGGCCTGGATCAGCATCGTCCACGATGTCTCCGAACGAAGCCGGACCGAGGAAAAACTGCGCCAGGCTAGGCGGCAGGCTGAAGCGGCCAGCCGTTCCAAGGGCGAATTCCTGGCCAATGTCAGCCACGAGATCCGCACTCCCATGAATGCCATTATCGGCATGACCGAGTTGGCCCTGGGGACGGAACTGGACGCCGAGCAGAAGGAATACCTGGAAATCGTGCGCTTGTCTTCCGAATCCCTGTTGGCGCTGCTCAACGACATCCTCGACTTTTCAAAGATCGAAGCCGGAAAGCTGGATCTGGATCCCCTGGAGTTCGGGCTGCGCGATTCGCTGCGCGACACCCTGCGTACGCTGGTCGTGCGGGCCGAAGAGAAACACCTCGAATTGGCCTGCCACATCGCCCCCGGCATTCCCGAGCGAGTGGTGGCCGATCCGGGCCGGCTTCGCCAGATCCTGGTCAACTTGGTGGGCAACGCCATCAAGTTCACCGAAAAGGGGCAAATCGTGGTGGAGGTCGAGATCGAGTCACGCAGCCAAGATCGTGTCCAGCTGCTTTTCTCGGTGGCCGACAGCGGAGAAGGCGTCCCCCCCGACAAGCAGCAGAAGATCTTCGAAGCTTTTGCTCAAGCCGATGGTTCGATCACCCGAATCCACGGAGGAACCGGGCTGGGCCTGGCCATCAGCTCCCAGTTGGTTGCCTTGATGGGAGGGCGCATTTGGGTGGAGAGCGAACCGGGAGTCGGCAGCACCTTCCACTTCACCATTGGCTGCGGTTTGGGTACGGGCGCAGGACGGCTGCAAAGGCGTGCCGTTGATCTCAAGGGGCTGAGGGTTCTTTTGGTCGACGACCTGCTCATCAATCAGCGCATCGCAGGCGAAATCCTGCTGAGCTGGAGGATGAAAGTGACCGTAGCTGACCGGGGCGTCAAGGCGCTGGCGGCTCTGCGCAGCGCTGTCCAGCAGGGGACGCCCTTTCAACTCGTCATCCTGGATGCCCAGTTGCCAGTGCTGGACGGATTCGGAGTGGCCGAGCGAATCCGATCCGATCGGCAGTTGGCCTTCACGACCTTGGTCATGCTCACCTCCTCGGCTCAAAGGGGCGATGCGGCCCGCTGCCGCGAGTTGGGGGTGGACGCCTATTTGACCAAGCCCCTCATCCAGTCCGATCTTCTGGACGCCATCCGGACGGCGCTTTCCAGAGGCAAGGCCCGCCGACAAAAGACTCGTCCTGAATTGATCACCCGCCATTCGTTGCGCGAATCGCGTCCCCAATTGAACGTCCTGTTGGCCGAAGACAATGAGGTGAATCAGAAGCTGGCTTTGCGGCTGCTGGAAAAGCGGGGCCATCGGGTGACAGTGGCCAACAACGGCAAAGAGGCTCTGGAAAAGGCCCGGCAAGGCGAATTCGACATCATCTTAATGGACGTCCAGATGCCGGTGATGGGCGGCTTTGCAGCCACACAGGCCATCCGCGAAATGGAAGCAGGGAAGGGAAGCCGCATACCCATCATCGCCATGACCGCATTGGCCATGACGGGCGACCGCGACCGCTGCCTGGCGGCGGGAATGGACGGCTACGTCCCCAAGCCCATCAAGCCGACGAAACTGTTCGAGACCATCGAGCGGCTGGCTGATTTCAGGCAAGGCGCAGAGAGAGGCAGATGAGGCGGTAAGGTTTCGGAGGCAGGAGCAGGAGCAGGAGCAGGAGCAGGAGCAGGAGTCAGGAGTCAGGAGTCAGGAGTCAGGAGTCGGGAGGTTCCCGATTTTGAATATCCGCCCGTTTCCGGCCCCCGGTTTCCCCCTCCGTTTCTCCCTCCTCCCCCTCTGCGCGCCTCTGCGCCTCTGCGTGAACCCCCTCTTCCTCCC
>JANQFM010001076.1 GCA_028277865.1 Acidobacteriota bacterium | reverse complement strand
ATGACTTTTTCGGCGATGTTGTGGGGGACGATATCGTAGTGGGACTGCTCCATGTGAAAACTGCCCCGCCCGCCTGTCATGGAAGTGAGGGTGGGGGCGTAGCTGAGCATTTCAGCCAAAGGCACCTGGGCGCGGACCACTTGGTTGCTGCCCTTGACGTCCATTCCCTGGATGCGTCCGCGTCGGCTGTTCAGATCGCCCATCACGTCGCCGGCATTCTCTTCCGGGACATAGACTTCGACATCCATGATGGGTTCCAGCAGTACGGGCCTGGCTTGTTCCATCCCTTTCTTGAAGGCGATGGAGGCGGCGATCTTGAAGGCCATTTCCGAGGAGTCCACCGAATGATAGCTTCCATCGTAGAGGGTGACCCGGAAATCGACCACCGGGAATCCGGCCAGGTAGCCTTTGGATGCCGCTTCGGTGATGCCTTTTTCAACGGCCGGGATGAACTGGCGGGGGATGGCGCCGCCGAATATCTTGTCCGCGAATTCGAAGCCTGCGCCCCGTTCCAGCGGCGCCATTTTGATGTAGCAGTCGCCGAACTGGCCGTGCCCGCCTGTTTGCTTTTTGTGGCGCCCCTGAACATCCGAGGAGCTGCTGATGGTTTCCCGGTAGGGCACTTTGGGCTGCTTGAGCAGAACGTCGACCCCATACTTGTTTTTCAGCTTGTTGACCACCACTTCGATGTGCAGCTGGCCGGTACCCGAAAGCAGGAATTCGTTGGTTTCGGGATCGCGCCGAAATCTGGCCGAAGGGTCTTCTTCGATGATGCGGTTGATGGCATTTCCGATCTTGTCCTCGTCGCCCCGCGACTTGGGTTCCACGGCAAAGCTGATGGAAGGCTCGGGGTATTCGACCTTCTTGAAGGTGGCGCCGAATTTGGGGTCGCCCAGGGTATCTCCCGTGGTGGTCTCTTTAAGCTTCAGGGCCACACAGATGTCCCCGCAGTGGAACTGAGGAGTGGGCTCGTGCACCTTTCCTTGACAGGCCTGCAGGGAAGCCAGGCGTTCGTCGCTGTCGTTGCTCAAGTTCTTGACCGTCGAATCCGACTTCAACACGCCCGAGAGCACTTTGATCATGCTGATGCGTCCGGCAAACGGGTCGGCCAAAGTCTTGAAAACCTGGGCAGCCGTCGGCCCTTGGGGATCCGGCTTGACTTCGATTTCCTCCCCGGAGGAATCTACAGCCGTCACGGCTCCCCGTTCCAGCGGGTTGGGGAAGAGATCGACGAAGTAATCGAGCAGTTGGTGGGCTCCAGCATTGGCAGAGGCCGCACAGACGAACAGTGGCTGGATATCGCCTTTCAAGAATGAACTGCGCAAGCCGGCCACCAGATCCTTGTCGCTGAGCGTCCCTTCTTCGAAAAACTTCTCCAGCAGGGCGTCGTCGCTTTCCGCCACCATCTCGATCAGCTCTTCCCGGCGGCTTGAGGCCGTGTCGGCCATATCGCCTGGCACGTCTTCTTCCTCAAATTTGCCGCTGCCGTCCATTTCATAGATATAAGCCCGGTCCCGGACCAGGTCGACGAAGCCCTTAAACTCCTTTTCCTTGCCGATGGGCAGTTGGATCGGGACGACGGTTCGCCCGAAATTCTCTTGCAGCGAGGCCAGGGCTTGTTCGAAATCAGCCCTTTCCCGATCCAGCTTGTTGATCGCCACAGCCTTGGGAAGCTTGAATTCGTCGGCGAATTCCCAGGCGCTCTCGGTCTGGACTTCCACTCCGCTGGCAGCATCCACCATGACCAGAGCCGCATCAGCAGCAGCCATGGCGCCCTTGGCGTCCAGGATGAAGGCGGCATAGCCCGGTGTGTCGAGCAGGTTGATCTTGACGCCCTTGGCCTCGCAATGTGCCAAGGCGGTATTGATCGTCACCTTGCGGGCGATTTCGTCCTCGTCGTAGTCGGTCACCGTATTGCCGTCGTCCACGCTGCCCAACCGTCCTGTGGCGCCGGTCGAGAACAAAATCGCCGACACCAGCGAGGTCTTGCCGGTGTCGCCATGCCCCACCACGGCGATGTTGCGGATGTTCTCGCTCTCGAAAACCTTCATATGTCGCTGCGCTCCTTTCCAGCCTCCGGTTTGAAGGCGGGAACTTTAGCATAGGGGCCGGGGATTTGGCAATTACTGGACAAGCCTCAAGAATGGGAGTGCCGATGCAGCCCTTTGAGGCGGGAATTGGGGATTTTTTGAGGAGGGGGACGAGGAATGCAGGTTTTTCGGATGGCTTGACCGATAAATATGGAAGGAAAGGTGAACAACGAGATCCCTAAAACAAAAACACGTCAAAGAGCGACCCTTGGATAGAAGGATCCATCCGGGGGGCCGCTCTCCAAGAATTGCCGCTCAGCACCTTCAGCGAGTGGCTCTGTCCAGCATCTCCGCCAGCGTCTCGAGCTGGTGCTGGAGAGTCTTGGCGAAAGCCTCTACCTGCTGGGCGTAGACCCGAATGGCCGCCAAGTCGGCAGAAGGTGCCGCTGCCGCGGGTGCCGGCTCAGCCGCAGGTGGCGGCGTCGGTTCAGGAGCAGGCTCCGCTGCCGGGGCGGCGGCGGGCGGCGTCGGCGCCGGGGCAGGTGTCGGCTTTTCTCTCCAGGAGGCCACCAGATCACGGCCTTCCCTCTGGAAACGGCAGTCATTTCCCGATGCCAGGATATCCAGTTGCCGCTTGACCAGGTTCTTGTCGCTGACCGTATCGCGGATGCCGATGGCGGCACCATGATCTCTCACTAAATCGGTTAATGTGATGCGTCTTTCTCGTTTAACGATTTCACGAAGGTCACTGCGAAGTTTTCGAATCTCTTTGGCTGTTCTTCGTCGCCTTTTTTCCATTCGGTCATTCCTTTCTCTTCAGTGTGATGCTTCCTTCTAGCATATGCCTCTGCCAAATTCGCTGCCGGAAGATGTTTTTGTTGTGATTTCCGCCCCCTGGGCTGCAAAAAAACCAAGTGGTGAGCATGAAGAATACCATAACAACACTTCCCGTCAACTACTTCGCTGCCTGCACGCAAGGCGCAGCAGCCCAGCGGGGCAGCGCCTCAGACCGGGAAGACCGGGAGCGCCCGCATCTTGCGGGCCTCTGGAGTCCGCCGGATTTGCTCGGCTGCCAAAATCGGGAACCCTCCAGAGCCAGAGGCCCGCAAGATGCGGGCGCTCCTAATTTGACTCAAATGTGAAGAATATCGATACCCTAGTAGCGGCCTAGCGAGGCAGCCCTCAGACCGGAATGCTGCAGCCTACAGCTACGTGATCCCGGAAAGTTGTCAGTTGTCAGTTGTCAGTTGTCAGTCTCGAAACAGAAAGGGAGGAGTCCGTATTCGGAAACGGTAACTTGGAACCTGGACTCTGGACTCCCCACTGAAAACTGACAACTGACAACTGACAACTGCTCCAGACTCCAGCCTGATCCCTTCTCGCTTCTTGGCGCGAAACCCTCTACAATCGTGGCTTATGAGACAACTTCGTGCCTTTGGCTGGGTTTGCTGGGTGGTTCTGCTGGCGGGAGGCTGGGCGCTGGCCCAAAAGAAGCCCCTGACCGTGCAGGACATTATGAAGTTTCGCGAGATTCACGACGTGCGGATCTCCGAGGATGGCAGGTGGCTGGCCTATGAGGCGCGTCCCGATCGGGGGGACGGCCAGGGGGTTTTGAAGGCTGTTGACGGTGGGCAGTCCTGGACGGTGGAGCGGGGCAGCCATCCGATATTCTCCAAGGA
>JANQFM010001039.1 GCA_028277865.1 Acidobacteriota bacterium | reverse complement strand
AATACGAATTGGCGGCTCACGTCGCGCTGCCGGGCGCCCAGGGCTCGGCGCAGCCCGATTTCGCTGGTCCGCTCCAGGACCGAGGCCAACATGATGTTCATGATGCCGATTCCGCCCACCAGCAGGGAGATGGAAGCGATGGCGCCCATCACGATGTTGAAGATGCGCTGCGTCTGGCGGTGCTGCTGCAGCAGTCTTTCGGGGACGACCAAAGAGAAGTCGTCAATATTGCGGTGCATGCTGCCGACCATGCTGGAAATCAGTGAAGCCTGCTCCTGGATGCTCAGGCTTTCCGGTACCCGCACGATGATCTCGTCCAGTTCGTCCTCGACCGGATCCATCTCGAACTTGGTCAAAAGGGTCTGCAAGGGGATGTAGATGTCGTTGTTGGGATTGGCGACCTTGATGCCCTCGAACTCCTCTTGCTCGATGAGTTGATCGGCCAGCACGCCCACCACCGTGAACCATTCCTGGTTGATCTTGATCTGCTCGCCCACCGCATCGCTGACCCCGAACAGCTTGCGCCGCGCCGTTCGGCCAAGAACGCAGACCTGATAAGCCTTCAACTCCTCGTGGGGCAGAAAAAAAGCGCCTTCCAGAATCTCGAAGCTGGTGGTGAGCGGAAAAAGGGCACCCACTCCCCAAACCCGTGAGTCGGATTTTCCTTGAGCCGATACGATTTGGTAAGTGCGAAGATCGCGCTTGCCCACCACCAGGGTCTCCTGAGGCAAGGCCGTATCCAGCGCTTCCAAATCGCGACGCGAAAGCCCAGGCGAATCCTGGCGCAGAATCTCCAACTCCTCTCTTTCAAAGTCCTTGGCCTCGACGATGATGTTGCGCAACCCCATTTTATGGATCACCGACAGAGCCTCTTTCTCGGCGCCGGCCCCGATGGAGAGCATCGAAAGCACAGCCGCCACGCCAAAGATGATGCCCAGCATGGTCAAGCAGGTTCTCAGCTTGTGGCGGGCCAGGTTGTCAGCGGCAATTCGGATGGCTTCGAAAAGGAGCATGGCTGTAGGCTGTACGCTGTAGGCTGTAGGCAGCTACAGCCTCGTTGATCACATCACCATAATGAACCGACGGCTTTGGGAACGGGCGGCTGGGGCATTGAAATCCGGCAGATGCAGGCTTTGCGCTTCGTAAGGATGGCGAAGGGCCAGTTCGGAGTCCTTCTGCAGGCCGTCGACAACATAAAAGCCATGGTCGCTTTCCAAAATCTTCACCTTCGTTTCGACAAATTCCCGACCCTGCTTGACGAAAGCCACAAACTCCATTTCCTTTTTGATGATGGCGCTTTTGGGGACGATCATGGCGGCATGGTGCTCCTCAACCTGGATGGCGCCCTCGATCCGCATTCCCGGCTTCAATTGCTCCATCACTTCCAAAGGGACGTCCAGCACAACCGTGCAGGTGAAGTACTTGCGGGGATCCTTGCGGTAGAGCTGTTGAGGCGCCTTGGCAACCGTCTTGATGCGCCCGGGGAAGGTCTGGCCCGGGAAGGCGCCGATGCTCAATTGGACCTGGTCCCCCGGCTCGATTCCCACGATCTCGTTTTCGACCACCTGCAGCTTGCCTTGGAACTGGTGCAGCGCCGCCAGTTCCAGAATGGGGGAGCCCGGCCAGACTTGGCTGCCCACTTCGATGCGGGACCAGCCGTGGTTGGAGAAGATGACAACCCCCTGCTGATCGGCGTGCACCTCCAGGGAGGAGAGCATTTCCTCCGCAATCTCAACCTCTGATTCGGCCCGCTTTTTCTGGATTTTCAAGATCTGAAGGCCGGCCTCAGTGACCTCTCCCTTGATCTCTCCCTTGACTTGCAGAGCATCCCTCTTGAACTCGGCCAGAGCTGCACTGACAATCGATTCCCGAATCTCCCAGGCTGAGAAAATGGACTTATCCTGACGGACTTGGTTGCGGGCGTAGTCGAGTTCGATTCCGGCTTGGCGCAGATCCATACTCAGAATCCCGTCCTCAGTCCGGGCATCCATTTCGGACTTGCCGATTTGGTGATCGAAGCTCGTCACCGTGTTCTGGTTCTTCTCCAACGAAAGCATGGCATCCGTATTGTCGAAGCGGACCAACAGATCCCCGGAATTGACGATTTTGCCTTCGGCCGCAATCCAGGCGATGTTCAGGGAGCCGCCCCGCACCCGGGGCGCCCGCACCGGCGTCATGTTGAGCCCGGTCAGCTCACCCCCGCTGTGGACCAGAATCCTGTAGTCACGCGGTTGCAGGCGCATTGTGGGGACCGGTTCCTCCTCGGCCCCCTGCAAGTAGTCGGCTGCAACTGCTACGGCCTCGTCCTTCCAGCGAAGGGCCGCAGCTGCCATGGCCAGCAGCGCAATGACCGTCAATACCTTCCACTTCATGACTTTGCCCTCTAGGCTCCAGAGCTTGATTCCAGCTTCCCTGCCTGCCTATCCCTCCTCCTCTTCAATCAGAGGGCGGCTGGCGATTTCTTCGCCTTCTGCCAGGCCGGATTCAATGATCGCTACGATACCATTGTCTTGTCCCACCTCGACCTTTCGCTTGATCGAGTCCTCACCCTCCCTCACCCAGACGTAGGCATCGTCGCCCTCGAGTTGAAGCACGGAGATCGGTACGGCGATGACCTGCTCGAAGCGGTCAACGGCGATTTGCAGGCGAGCCGCCATGCCGGGGCGCATGCGCTTGGCATCGATGCGGTCCAGTTCGACTTCCACATCCAGGATGCGGGAGGGCTGATTGAAAGAAGCCTGTTTGAAGATCGTACCGATCTTGATGATCGAGCCGCTGAAGGCCTCATCGGGAAGTGCATCCAGCGTCACGGTCACCTTCTGGCCCACAGCCAGCCGACCCGTGTCCACCTCGGCGACATGGGCCTTGACACCAAGCGTTTCAAGGTTCGGGATGCCGAAAATGTTTTCAGACATGTAGACTTGGTCGCCGACTTTTTTCTTTTCGTTATTCCAGTTGGTCTGATAGACCAGCACGCCCGAAATCGGCGCCACCACGTTCAAGGCCTGAACCGCCTGGCGATTGGATTGGACCCGCCTTCGGAAAAAGGCCTCCTTGTCGCGCAGGGTCTGCAATTGAAGCTGTTGGGCACTCTTGCGCGAGTCGAACTTCTTTTGCAGCGCATCCAGCCTGAAACGGGCGAACTCGGCCTCATAACGCGCCTCTTGAACGTCCCTGCCGGCCTGGAACTCGCGGGCCTGCAGCAGCTTGTTGTCGGCTTTCTCGCTTGCCACTTTGGCATTTTCCAGCTCCAGCTCCAGATCTTTGATCTCCATCTTGAAAGAGGACTCGTTCTTCTCCAATTCCTTGCGGACCTTGGCCAGATTGGACTGCTCGTCACGGAGTCTTTTCATGAATTCGGTCGGGTCGAACTGGACCAAAAAATCCCCTTGCTTGACCTGGATCCCTTCGGGCGCCATGCGGGCGATCTTGAAGTTGTAGGCGTTGGGAAGGGAAGGCGGGCGGACATAAACAGCCTGGGCCGCCCTAAGCTGGCCGGTTGCCGAGACGTTGAAGGTCAGGTCGTCCCTTTTGATTGCGATCCACTCTACCGAGCCTGCACTTGTCAGCCGGCTGTTGGCATGAGCATCCACAAGCTGGTCGCCTTCCTTGAGATCGCCATCCGGCGCTTCGACTGCCACCCGCACATCGCTGCTGTCCAATACCTTGACCCCCACCCGACGGGGGGGCTGAGCGTCCAGGAAAACGAAGGACTGCCCGGAGGGATCCACCCGCAATGCCCGCCGGGGAACGGTCAAGGCCTCAGGCATCAGATCGAAAAGCTGGACTCGGGCGGTCATGCCCGGCTTCATCAGGGAATGGTTCATCTCGTCCAGCCAAACCTTGAACTTGAAGGACTTGAACTGAGAGCGGGACGTACGGGACTTGGCGATCTCCGGCAGGGAAATGACGTGCCCTTCGAAGACCTGTCCCGGATAGGCATCAATGACCACCTTGGCAGGGGCTTCCAGCTGCAATCCGGCCACATCGGCATGATGGACCGTGGCTTCGATGACCAATTGCTCCAGGTTGGGCAGGTGGATCAGAGGCTGGCCCCGGTAAATCTGGTCGCCTACCTGCATCTTGCGGCCGCTGGACCAATTCTCTTGGTAGAGGACCAGTCCGTGCGAAGGGGCCGTGATCCGCATCTTGGCGATATCTCCTTCGATCCGAGTCAGTTCCAGGTCGGCCTGCTGGTATTCCAGCCGCACCACCTCCAGCTCGGCAGCCACACCCGCCTCCAGGTTGTCCAGGCGTTCCTGGGCCTTGTCGAGCGAGATCCGGGCCTTGCTGTGCTCATACTCGTTTTCCTCCAGGTCGGCACGCGGGATGAGGCGGGCGTCGATGCCGATCTTCAGTGCGGCAATGCGCAGGGTCTTGCGGGCCTCTTCCACTTGCATGCGCAGGTCTTGCCGCCGCCCCTCGATTTCAGCTTCCTTCTGGGCGATTTTAAGGCGCGCCTCCTCGCGGCGTTTGTCGGCATCGAGCCTCCTGAGCTCCAATGATGAGGAATCGAATTCGGCCAGCACTTCCCCCGGTTCCACCTGGCTCCCTTCGGCGATCAGGTAGGTGATCGTGAAATTCCATAGGCTGGAGACCGAAGGCGAGGTGATGGTGACCGATTGGGCGGCCTGGATGGTCCCGCTCAGGGTTGTGGTGCGCACCAGCCTACCCTTCTGGACCGAAAGGTCATCCGAAAAGGAGTCCAAGGAGGAGGCGGTCTTAGCAGCAATCCCAGCCGCAAAACAGCACGTCATAGCGGAAAGAACGGCCACAAAATGCCTCAGACGTGTGGGACGCCCCGGCAAACCCCTGATCCGGTTTCTTTGCCTCACCACATCACCTCCTGGTATTCCCATCAGCTCTTGCGACAAGCGTCGTATAGCGAAAGATGTACCATTTTAGACGTAATTATTTTTCTTTGGATCGTAAAAGTCCACGCTTCACCAAAAAAATTTGCCGCAAACAGGCGGCTTCGGAAGAGACCAACGGCCCATCGACGAAGTGCGCCGCAGTCAGGGAGCGGGCTCCAATGCAGATGGGGCCGGGGAATCATTCTGGGGAAGATCCTCCTCCAGTTCCCGGCGGGCAATCTCGAGCAATTTGGGGCGATCAAAGTCGCTGGCTTTCAGAAGACTTGCCATCAGAGCCTCCGCTGACCCGTTGAAGACCCGTTCCACAAACTCCGCGACCATTGAACGAACCACCTCTTCCTTGGAACGGGTCGGGTAGTAGGTGTAGGCCCTTCCCTGCAGGGTTCGGCGCAAGTAGCTTTTCCGCTTGAGGATCCTCATCATGGTCATTACTGTCGTATATGCGATTTTACGTTTCTGCAGCAGATTCTGGTGAACTACCCTGACAGTCGCTGCCTCCAGCTCCCAGACAATCTTCATGATCTCCAGTTCATGGTCGGTAAGGGTACGACTCTTGGGCCTCATAAGTAATGTCAAAATAGTACCCGAGACCATGAATGTCAATAGCCGTCATTATACCGCAACAATTCTAGGTATCGTGCTCCAACGGTTCCCAAGCAGCCTTGATTTCCAGCCTGGCCGACACCCTCCGGAGCGCGAGAACCTGCTTGAGGCGATCCGGGCTGGATGAGCTATCATGAAGCCATGCCGTCCACGCAGCCATCCGCAATCCACCCCTTGCCGGCCCTGCGCGAGCGATTTTCTCAAAGAAGGGAGCGGATTCGGCGCCGTTTCGAGCAAGAGGGAGATGCCGATCATGCATTGGAGGAATTGACGGACCAAGTCGATGACATCGTTGTCCAAGCCTCCAATCGCTTTTTGTCAGGCTCCGGCGTGGCCGTGCTTGCCATAGGAGGCTATGGAAGAAGAGAGCTTTTTCCAGGCTCGGATGTGGACCTGCTGCTTGTCCATTCCGGGAAGCGGAGCTGTGAGGAGCAGGCCATCAAGGGCTTGCTGCATCACTTGTGGGATCTGGGATTGCACTTGGGCCAGCAGGTGTGGTCCCAGAGGGAATTGGAAGCGCTGCAGTTGGAGCCTGTGGAGTTCATAATGGCTTTGCTGGATGCCCGCTGCCTAGCTGGCCGGCAGGATCTTTGCCGAAGGATCCTGAAGGGCGTAATTGCGGGCTTCTTGGAAAGCCATCGGGAACAGTTGGTCTCGCGGCTTGTCGAGATCACCGCCGAGCGTCACAACTCCTTCAACAATACGGTCTATCAGCTAGAACCCGACCTGAAGCAGTCCCCGGGAGGGCTGCGCGATTACCACGCCGGCGTCTGGCTGCGCCGCCTGCGGGGCGAGCAGGCTTTTTTAGCCTCCAGCCAGGAGGATCTTGAGGCCGCATACCATCTGGTCCGCAAGTTGCGCCTGACCCTTCATTGGGCCTGTGGGCGCAAGCAGGATCGACTGACGCACCGGCTGCAGGACGAGGTGGCCCGCCGCGCCGGATTCAGCCAGGCCAGCCCTTCTTCGGCAGTCGAGTCGTTGATGAGCAACTACTTCCTAAATGCCCATTTAATTGTGAATTTTTGTCGGCGCAACCTGGTAGCGGCCCGCTCCCCTGAGCCGAGGGCCACAATTGAGGTTGAGGGACGTGAGTTGGATTCGGCGGATCAGGTATTGGAGCTTTTTTTGGACTCGGTGCGGCAGCGGGCCCCTTTGGCCGATTCAGCCCGCGACAAGGTGGTTCGCTCTCTTGCAGCTTTCTCTCGGACATTGCAGTCCAAATCGATCTCGAAGAAGGTCCGAAGCCTATTTCGACCCCGGCCCGGCCTCTACCGGACGCTGAGCGAAATGTACGAGCTGGGGGTGCTGGAATTGCTGTTCCCCGAGTTCAGCGGAATCAAAGAACGGGTCATCCGGGACTTCTACCACTGCTACACGGTCGATGAACACAGTCTGCTGGCAATCCGCCGAATCGAGGATCTGGCCGGCGAAAAGATCCGTTCGGAGCCACGCTTTGCCCATTTGCTCCAAGAGGCGCAGCAGCCTGAACTGCTGACCCTGGCCCTGCTGTTGCACGACGTGGGCAAAAGCCGGGAAGGGGACCACGCCCAGCGCAGCGCCCGAAGGACTGCCCAGGCACTGGAACGGCTGGGCTTCGAACGTCAAGAGATCGACCGTACGGTGGCACTGGTCCGCGACCACTTGGCCATGTCCAACGTCATCTTCCGCCGCGACTTGGACGATCCCGGCGAGGTCGAGCGCTTCGCCGACCGCGTGCAGGACGCTGAGCAGCTGCGCCTGCTTTGCCTCCTCACCTATGCCGACATCGGCGCGGTGGGGCCGGGAATCCTCAGCAACTGGAAGAAAGACCTTCTTTTTCAGCTCTACGTGGCGGCCTACAACCAACTAACGCGAGGCTTCGGCACGCACCGCATCTCCTCCCGGAGCATCGGCAAAAGGCTGCTTCAAAGCCTGCCGGATGACTTGGACCGCCAAGGGTTCAAGCAGTTCTTGAAGGGTTTTCCGCGCCGCTATCTGACTTCGACGGCGCCTGCCGAGATCTGCCAGCATTATCAACTGGCCGAGCGCCTGGCTGACGATCCCATCCAAATCCGAGTCTCGGATCGGGGAAAGTGCCATGAGCTCTGCGTGCTGACCCCGGATCGCACGCGCCTGTTCGCCAAGATCGCAGGCTGTTTGACCTACATGGACATGAATATCCTGCGGGGCTGGGGGTTTTCGAATGCCCA
>JANQFM010001030.1 GCA_028277865.1 Acidobacteriota bacterium | reverse complement strand
GCGCCCGCATCTTGCCGGCTCTGGCTCTGGGGTTCCCGGGTCGTTTAGCCGAGCAGACCCAGACTCCAGAGGCCCGCAAGATGCGGGCGCTCCCGGCGGACTTGGATCTGGCGGTTTGATCCGCTGCTGACAACTGACAACTGACTACTGACAACTGACTACTGACAACTGGACCATGAATTTCACCGAAAGGCTGTTCCAGAAAACCGACGTCCGGAGCTTCTACGAGCGCCGCACGAAGCTGCGCAAGCTGCGGGGCAAGCCGGAGTGCCAAGGGCTCTGTCCCCTTCACGAGGAGAAGACGCCCAGCTTCTCCGTCAACTTGGAAACAGGCTCCTTTTACTGCTTCGGATGCACCGCGGGCGGCGGACCCGTCCAGTTCGAGGCCAAGCGCCTGAACATCTCGGACGAGGAGGCCTGCAAGCACCTTGCGAAGGAATACGGGCTGAGGGTTTCACGCAAAGAAGAGAGTCCTTCCCCACTGACAACTGCGAACCGCGAACTGCGAACCGAAATCCTTGCTGGTCTTCTCTCCCAAGGACGCCCCCTTGCCGACCGCGCCGTGGCCTACTTTTCCCAGCGCCGCATCCACCGCGACACGCTGGACCGTTTCCAGGTCGCCTTCCTGCCCGATCCGGCCAAAGCCGCCGCACAGCTTCAAAAGGACCACGAGATCTCCGCGCTGCTTGAGGCCGGAGTCTTCCGAACGGGCAAAGGCGGCAAGTCGTATTTCGGATTCCGACGCCATCCGCTGCTTTTCCCGATTCTGCGCGAGGGGCGTCCCGTTTACCTGCAAGGACGTCGCATGGACGAGGGCAAGCCCAAGTTCATGAACCTCTCCGAAGTCACCATCCCCGGCCTCTTCAACCAGGACCGCCTGAAGGATCACGACCCCAATCAGTCGCTTTTCCTGTGCGAAGGCGCCCCCGACACCATGATCCTGGAGCAGGAGGGGCTGGCCGCCGTGGGCATCATCGGCGCCGGGGGATTCAAGGCCGAGTGGGTGGATCCGCTCAAGCCGTTCAATGTCCACCTGGCGCTGGACCCCGACTCCGCCGGACGCTCGGGCAGCGGACGCATCCGGGAGATCTTCCACCAGAACGACAGGCCCGTCTGGACCCTGCCTCTGCCGGAGGGCTCCGGCGACATCAACGATTACTTCCTGCAATACGGCAAGCAGCGATTCCTCGACCAGGTGGTTGCCAAGGCGCGGCGGGTGGAGCCCGACCTGCGGTCCATCGTCCAGGGGCTGTGGAGCCGGGCCGAAGTGCGGTCCGACCCCTTCGGACCCTCCAAGCTGGGTCGGCGCATCTTCAGCTGGTTCCGGAACAACGGAGGCATCTTCCTGATCGATCCCCAGCAGCGCTGCCAGCTCCTTTACGAGCGCAAGCTTTACGAGATCGGAGACAATCGGGCCTTCAACGCGCTGATGCTCAAGAAGACCGAGCTGACCAACGTCACCCTGGCCGGACGGGCCGTCTGGAAGGTGCTGGGCAGCCTGTGCAGCCTGGAGGGCCATCGCCAGCCCGCCCGCCGCTGGACCCACCGCAGCCAGGACAGCCTGTACATCCACCTGCACGACGACCGGGACCGCATCCTGCGCCTGGGCCAGGGGGGCGTCGAGGTGCTGCAGAACGGGGACAATCCCGATTGCGTGCTGCTCAGCCCGGCCGACAAGATGGATCCCATCGCGTACGAGCAGGGCGTGGACCCCCGACAGGCGGCCAAGCTTTTCAAGCACCTGGTGCTGGACGCGCTGGCCTGCCCTCCCGCCGAGCGCTGGTTCGTGGGCGCCTGGATCCTGACCGCCTTTTTGCTCGACTTCAGCACCGTCAAGGCTTTGCTCAAGCTGTCGGGCGCGGCCGAGTCGGGCAAGACCACCGCCGCCCGCATCCTGTCAACTTTCTTGTACGGCTCCAACCAGGTGGAGCACGCCACGGTGGCCTACCTCTTCACCGATGCGGCCTCCAATCCGCTGCTGATCTGCGACGATCTGGAGACGGCCGACATCAGCCGGCGGGTGTCCAAGTTCTTGCTCACCGTCTCGACCGGCATCCAGAGGGGCAAGCGCCAGGCGGGGACCGATGCGGGCAAGGTACGAGAGGCGGCACGGGCGCTGGTGGCCGTCACCGCCATCGAGCCCCTGTCCAAGCGCGAGCTGATCACGCGGACCTTCGAGGTCGAGTTCTCGACGCTGCATCAAATGCCCAACTTTTACGACGACGACCACTGCGAGCGCCTGGCCCGGGTGCGGGGGCGGATGCTCTCCGGCCTTTTCGAGCTGATGGCGCGGGAGGTCTTGCCGGGGCTGCGCTCTCGTCGCCGGGCTGTACTGGCGCGGCTGCAGGCGATCTACCCCCGGCATTCCAAGTGGCGCCTGGACGGGTTCTTCACCCTGTTGGTGGCGGTCCTGGAGGCGCTGCTGAAGGTCCTGGAGCCGGATCGGGACCTGCTGGACATCCTCATCAAGAAGTGGATCGCCCGCCAGTCCGCCATCGCCAAGCAGTCCGAGCGGGAGACCAACGACTGCCTGCGCCTGCTGGACGCCCTGGCCGAAGAGATGCGCGCCAAGCCGGAGGACTTCGAAAAGGAGTACTACCTGCGCTTTACTCCGACCAAGGATGAGCTGGACCAGATCATCCAGGTCGAGTTCACGTCCAGCCCCAAGGAGCTGCTGCTGGCCCTGGAGGTCTTGTCGCGCAGGAAGGGGGTCCGTCTGCCCTTCGTGAATACGCGCCAGCTGGGCGCCAGGCTGGCAGCGGAGTCCTCGGTGCTGGAGCAGGCGGGGTGGGAGAGGAAACGAGGGAAGGCTGTGAGGGGCGTCCGGTATCACGATTTTGTGAAGAGCTGGTGAGAGGGATTTGCCATGTCGACGACGCAGGACATTGCGCCAGAGGAGGTCGGAAGCGAGCATAGGAGCATCACGATGCAGCGATACCTGAGATTGCCGGAAGTGATCGAGCTGACCGGAGTCAGCCGCGCCACTATCTACCGCTGGCAGCGCCGAGGAATCTTCCCCAAGAGCCGCAAAATGGGTCCGCAGTCGGTGGGGTTTGTGGAAGCGGAGGTGCGGGAATGGATGAAAACGCGTCCAGAGACGGGTCCGGAGGTGGGGGTGGGGGCGTGAGGCGTGATCGTTCTTAGCGTCCAGATCCCATCTCGCGGTGTTTCGAGGGTCCAGCCGGGGGCTGTCAACGGACCCGTCCACTTAAAGTCCAGCTCGACCTAAAGCCGGGTCGATGGAGCGGTAATGGAACTCGTGCTCGCGCAGCCGTCCAGTCCAGCTT
This sequence comes from Acidobacteriota bacterium, assembly GCA_028277865.1. GTDB lineage: Bacteria > Acidobacteriota > UBA6911 > RPQK01 > DATIPO01 > JANQFM01. The sequence goes on along the minus strand of JANQFM010001030.1, from coordinate 6,123 downwards.
CCTTTGGCTCGCGCAGCGGCTCAATGCCTAATGTGAGGTGGTTTGGCTTGCCAATAAGCCGATCTTGAAGTTGCCGCGAAAGGACACTCCGAGCCAGAAGTCAGAATGGTAACGCTGGCTCGTTATACATTGTGAGGCTGTTGGGATGAAAGGAGGTGATAGCCTTAGGGACTAGAATTGGAGGTGGCATCGGGAGCTTGGTTTCTGAAGTGTCAGCGACAGTCCCAGAAAACTTTCGCGCGCGATGCAAACAAATGGTCTCCGAATTTGGAACAAGGAGGTTTAATTTGGGCGTGGCCAGAAAGAAGGAGATCGAACAGCTGGCCACGCGTCTGAAGAACTTGGAGGACACTGCGGCCTACCACAAGTTTGCAGACGTTTTCGGTCCCCGCTTCAGAAGTCTGTTCCGATCCAAGGGTCTGACAGCTTCTGAAGCGGAGGATCTGGCATGTTCCTGCATCACAGACATCGCATTGAAGATCGAGAAGTATAGGCCGCAAGCTGGGGGAGGGTTCGAGTCCTGGGTCTTTAAGCTGGCACAGCACGCTGTAGCGGACTGGTGGCGTCAGTATCCCATAAGGCCTTTGGCCTACGAGGAGGCCGCGACTCCAGAGCTCGATTTAGCTAGAGGGGAAGAAGCAGCCAGTATCCGAGAAGCGGTTCAGCAATCGCTCAAGGAGTTGTCAGCGGCTGATCGAGAGGTCATACAACTCCGCGAATTCGGAGGACTTCCGATGACTTTTTCTGAAATCGGCACGCAATTGGGCATTCAGACAGGTACGGCTCGTGTACGTTACCACAGGGCGCTCAAGAAGTTGGCACCCCTGCTCCTGAAGAATCCTCGTCTTGACAGAATACTCAAACGCGTCCATCACCCAGATTCCCGGAATAATCATGGACAAGAAACGACTCAACCAGAATCCTGAAGATCAGGTGCCAACTTGGCTGCGACAGGTTCTGGACATCGCCAAGAGTAGCGCTACCGCCATAGGGGCGAGCGTCGGAGAAGAACCGGCTTCTGCGGCTTTCCGGCAAAAATGCCGTCAAGCAGCCGATGCTGCTCTGAGCATTGCCAGACTGCGTCGAGAACGGCAACGGATCGGATTTGTACCGATCTCACTGCGGGAATATGTTCACGGCCTCTTTCTGGCCGCAGAGTTGCAGGCAAGTCCGGTGCTTCGATGGCTTGGAGTGGATGACCCAACAGACCTGGACTCGGCCTCTATCAAGGACTGGGCGAGGTTGGCACGAGAGATTGGCATGGAACTGCGCGAAACCCTGATTCACGCACGAATTGGCAAGGTCGTGGGCCAAGGTTATGCTCCCTTTCCGATGCTGTTCGCCCAACGTTCGCCAGGTTTGCGCCAAAGGCCTATCGAAGTATGCGAAGCCATTCTCCGCCAAATCGAGTCTGAATTCAGCCCTCAAGTTCGAGAGGAGTTTCAGGGGCTGGACAGAGAAATCCGTGAAGGATACGGCGCTTGCTAGATTCGTTCTTTGCCATCGGCATGCAGAACGGTTCTATCACTGTCGAAATGGAAGAAGCTGCCGACCATGAAACCAAGTGAGGACAAGCTCGATGCGATTTTCGAGCCAACGCAGTGTGCGTGGAAAGGGGAGCGGAGTAAGCTTCTTATCAGGTTTCTGCAATTATGGAAGAAGAATAGACGCCTCGAGAGGGTGGGCAATGATGGGGTTGTCGCCCTGTTGGACATGAGTGAAATCCCCCTGCGAGGCATGCATGAAGTGCCCTGCTTGCTGTTAGCCGAAGTGGGTCGAACCACGGCGGATCAACTCGGCTCTTACCGCAACCGGTTCGGATCTGCAGCCGCTGTGCCATTCATCGCGGTGTTCTCACAGGCTATCGCTGCAAGCTTCGGAGAATTCATACCCCAAAAGCGCTTTCTAATTCTCAATGCCACGCAGATCCAACAAATTACCGAGTCCCACAATCCCCACGACTTCATAAAGCGAGAGTTGCGCCAACAGATACCTTTACGGCGCCTGATTCCCTACAATTATCTACAGGCCGCCTTGGGCAGCATGTTCTTCGGACGTCACCACGAAATAGATCGCTTGCGCTATGAGACGGACACCAGTATCGCTGTTGCTGGACCTGGGCGCATCGGCAAAACCTCGTTGATACAAGAGTACCGATACCGGATGATCCTTGAGCACGACCCGGCAACGAGCCGCCGACACTACATCGATTTTTACGACTGCGACGGCAAGACCGAAGACCGAATTGCTCGCTTTGTTGCCATGAAGATTGCACCCGGGGCACGAAGCAACCGAGTCACAGCCAGCAGCCTCATCAACTTCATGCGATACCAGCGTAACGTCCAGGGAGGGCCTTTGGACCTTCTCCTGGACGAAGTGGACGAAGTCTGCGAAAGCCAGACTTTCAGACAGCTAGGTGCGGCGGCCCGCAAAGGCCTTTGCCGATTGGTGATATGCGGCAGGGCTGAGTTGTTCAAGTTGGCTCTCAGGCAGGATTCGCCACTGGAGTGCCGTCTTGATCTATTGCGGCTCAATCCTCTGGATCCTCAGTCGGCCCGGCGCCTAGTCGAGAATCCCCTCAAGGCCTTGGGCTTTCGGATCTTAGACCCGGATGATCTCGTCGAATACCTATTCCGGATGAGCGGTCGTCTCCCTCATATGTTGCAGTTCTATGGAAGAAGGCTTGCCTCGTTGGCAATTGAGCAAGGCTCTGACACCATTTCATCGGAACAAGCTGAATTGCTGGCAGATGACCTTGAAACAGCGAACTATTTTGCAAGCCCTCTGTTCAATGTTAAAGACAAGCAATCTCGCTATTTGGCCTTGGTTTTAGTAGAAGCTGATTTTGGGCGGGTGTCAGCCTCAGCATTACAAGATCTAGCCAGTCGGCAAGGCTTGGATATCACTCCCGAGCGCGCATTAGAAATCTGCAATGATCTTGTCTTAAACAATGTCCTCGCTTGGCGTAACGGTGCCTATTTCGTCGCCAATGAAGCTCTTGCCTTCTACACCCGGAAGTTGGGCGTTCTTCAAAGTGAATTGGAGCGAGCGCGTCTTCAAGTCACCTGACCGAGGTGGATGAAATGAGTACAGGCCCTTTTCACTACAGGCGCATCAGCTCAGAACTTGTCGAATGTCTATCCGAGGCGGCCCAAAACGGTGAGAGCACCGTCCTGTTGGGTCCCCGATACATTGGCAAGCGCTGGGTCAGCGCCCAGGTCCGGGCAGCCCTTGAATCTGACAACTACCCGGTTGTGAGGATTACCTTGCCTCACCAAATACCCACGGCCACTGCCAGTCAGCTAAAGCAGTTGGTCTCCAGGGCCGTGACAAAGGCTACTCGACAAAGTGAAGCCGGATTAAAGGTCAAGTCAGGCGACCCGCTTTTGGGCGCGATCGATACTCTGCGGCCATGCCGTGTTTATCTTTTGGCTTCCAACGTTGATGCTATGTCACATGATCTGGCCCGTCGTTTTCTGCAGGAGGTACGAACACGAGTAACAACCAATCAGATCGTCGCTTTGCTGAGCGGAGAAGACGATTTTCGAGACTTGATCCACGGCCCCAAGTCGGAGTTCAACTGCGCCAACCAGTATGTTATCCAGGGATTCGATTTCGGGGAATTTCGACCCCAAGCGTTAGGGTACGCGCAGGCTCTTAACTTGAGATTCCGCTCGCCCGATAAGGCCTGCCGAAATATTTTCAATATCACCGGCGGCAACGTTCGCCTAATGAATCTGCTGCTGAATTCGGTGTTCGAATCTCGCCTGTGGCGTAAGACGCCTCATGAGACGCTCGTTGAGGTTTCCGAGATTCCAGTTAATCTCGCAGAGGTAAGAGGGACTGATTTTTGCCGAGCGGAGGTGTTCCGCCACCCCACTCGCCTGTTATCCCGGGCACCGGAATGCTGCAGTCCTCTGGAGAGCTTGATTCAGAACCAGGAGGTTGACTTAGGCCTTTCCCAAGATGCTCCAACCTATCTGGAGTTAGCTGGTGTTGCTATTCGGGAGAAGAATAAACTGTATTTCTCTTCTACATTGATCCAGGACTTCACAACTTTATACTATACAAAAAGACGTTTTGGCGATCTCCATGCTCGAAATGGAAATTGGGAGGGAGCATTTGAATTCTACAGACAGCTTGACCGAGAGGAAAAACTGAGACCGATCTCGACAGATGATCGAATTGAAGTCGATTCCGTGATTCGGGCTTTAGGGGCCAGCCTCCATGTCGAAATCGCCAAAGGGCTGAAGGCAGTCAAGGAATTGTTCGCAGATGGGTGCCACCATGTCCTCGGGTTCAGTGAGATCATCTTTTTGAAGAAGAAAGACCGCTGGCTCTGTCAGAAGAATTGCAGCGTGTTATCGTCCAAAAGCCGTATCACACAGATCGCCAAGATTCTTCCTCTGGGTACAAAGGCACTGGCCCCAGGCCTGCTCCCTGTTTCTGGGGAAGCAGGCCAATACTGCCTTGCAGCGATTTTGCCCGGGATACGATTCGACCAAATGGAAGCCGTAGTGGTCGGTGAACTCGCACGTAAGCGTGTCATCTCCCGCGAACGTGAGCGCTTTGTCAAACATCTTCTCAAGAATCTGGTTCAGGCCACCGTCAAGGCCGTCTCGGACGCCCGCGTTCGTCGCCGCCTCCAGATGCGAAACGAACTTATGGAAATCATCAACTCGATTTTCGAATCCCTTGGAAGTGACGTTTTGGATGCCAAACACGCACTGGAGATGGCCGCTCGGCGATCCTTTAAGCTTGGTTACAGACGAGTCCTGTTTTGCCTAGTTGATCCAGAGCGAGAAAAAATCGAGGGCGTATTGGATCAGAGCCCTGACAAGACCTTCGATGTTGCTAAACACACTTGCTGGTCGCTCAAGGATCCGCTGGCTGATTTGCAGCCCTATGTGATTCACACCAAGAGGCCGAAGATCGTCCACGATGCCCGCAAGGAGCCGTTGGCCAACAAGAATGTCGTGCAAAACACCAATATGAAAGCCTTAGCGATCGTTCCCATTCTCAACCGTTCAGGGGAAGCGATCGGAACGATTCACGTTGAGCGCCGCGACCGTACAGCTCCATCTGATGAGGAGGTAACCGATCTGCTGCTCTTTGGGCGCCAACTAGCCATTGCCATCGAACAGTGTGAACGTGTCAACCTGCTGCAAAAGGCTCTTGACAAGATCCCCGAGCCGGTCTTCATCACCGACCGTCGAAGGACGGTTCGCTATCTCAACTGGCCTGGGGCGGAACTGCTGGGATCAAAAGGATCTGGTTGGCAAGGAAACCGTGCGGCCCCACTCAAGAGAACCAGACCTTCCATCGACTGTTTGGAGCTCATCGAAAAGGCCTTCGAGAAAGAGGGTCGCTGTGTCGAAGACATCCGCTGGAAAAGCGATTTGAGTTTCCATCGCGGAATGGCCTTATTGGATACGATTCTGGATTGGAAAGAAGAGGTCGTGGGTGCACTACTTCACATCCAGGATCTGAGCTATGTTTACAGACTGCTCAGTGCAATCCAACGAATTACCGAGGCTGGCAACCGCGAAACTGCCATCGGTGCCATTCTCGATGCAGCCAAGGTGCTTGGCCACAAATGGGGTCGCCTTTATCTTCTCGACAAGAAGGATGCCACCCGCCTGCAGGGCACATCTTCATTTGGCCATTTCAACCAAGATTACGAACTTCGCTTTGCTGCCGGGAAAGTGGAACTGCCGAAACGGGGAGAATCCGGCTATCACTTCTGGCTATGTATTGAAAAGGAAACTCCGACCGCATTCTGCTGGATGCCAAGGCTCGACAACGGCGCAAGATACCGCACCCGATATGGCCTGATCGCCCGAAACCTCAGGAACCCCCAATTCCCTCCCGAATTAGAGAAACGGGAGGGGGACATCTGGCTGGATTTCCCCCTGATTGCCGGTGGCCAAGTGTTGGGGAAATTGACCCTGGACTGCGATCCTGGATTGCACCCGGAAGAGTTTGGCTTCCTCAAGGTGCTCTCCGAGATGGCCTCTGCCGCACTCAATGCGTTTTTGAAACGAGAACAAGAGGCCTCTCAGCGAATTCAGTTGATCCAAAGGGATGCAGCTGAGAAAATCACGGGGGATGTGGCCCATAACA
>JANQFM010001024.1 GCA_028277865.1 Acidobacteriota bacterium | reverse complement strand
GGTTGTCAAGCAGTCGATAAATTCCTGCTATTTTTCGAGGAATTCGATTGTCCGAAACGATAGACTTTGCCCTATGAAAAGGGATTAGGAGGTTGAAGGGCGGAATAGGCGGGTTTCACGCAGAGGCGCAGAGGCGCGGAGAGGCAGAAGAGGGGGAAGGTGGCCCCACAGCGGATTCAACGGCGGCGGCGTTAGGCTTGGCGGCGGATCTTGCGGGCGTGCTCTTGGCCATCTTTTGCCAGCCTGGCTCTGGAGCCCTGTGACTCCCATGCTGGTCACTTGTCATAAGGCTTTTCCAATTCCAAGCCGGGGATCATCCGGAAATGCTTGGCGTTGAAGGTGCACAGCGTCTTGTCCGACGATAACGCGCAGGCACCGATCAGAGCGTCCAACAAACCCAGGCCGTGCGACAGGTGGCAGGCCCGGAAGTGCTGCAGCGCCAAGTCGCAGTCCAATTCGGAAGGCCACACGATTTCGAAGGGCGCCACCAGCCTCATTGCTTGCTCGACCTGCCTGGCATTGTCGGCCTTCTGGATCAGTTCCATGGCCACATATCCCGGCACGCCAGGCAACTCATCCAGCGATTCAAACCAGGCTACAGCCGGCTCGTAGTCACGCTGAATGTCGATCAGGACATCGGTATCGAGCAAATACATCGAGTGGTCTGGGCAGCTTGCCGCTCAGTGACGGCGTTGTTCGGCTTGACGGCGGATTTTGCGGGCCAGCTCTTGGCTGTTCTTGATTTCGGGATGCGTCCCGATCAGGCCTTCCCTCCTCCAGTAGGCAACCAACTCCTTGCCGTTGCGAGGGCGCTCAGCCTGCGCACCTTCTTGCGCCTCCTCGTCCAGGATCGTCACCAAAGCCCGGCGTCCGGAGGGTAGCTGGACGGGCTCTTTCAGCTCGACCTTGCCCTCGGTATCAATGGTGCCCTCGACCGTTCTCTGCATGAGCCCCATTGTATCACTCACTTTCCTTGGCGGGCGTTGCGTCTTGGCGCGAAACTCCCCCTCATGCCCGCTGGCACCTCGCCATCGACACCAGCAGCCCGGACAACGCAGCCAGCAGGGTGCCTTCCCATTGCGCCAGCTTCCGCTTCATCCGGCCCCACCGGCACAGCAGGCTGGCCGCCTTCATCCCGACGACCAGGATGTTCAGCAGCGCGAAGTA
>JANQFM010000994.1 GCA_028277865.1 Acidobacteriota bacterium | reverse complement strand
GGGTGGTCATGAACGAAAAGACGGGTACGATCATCTTCGGGCGCCAGGTGCGGATTTCCGAAGTGACCATCGTGCACGGCTCGCTGACCGTCGAAGTGGGAACCCAGTTCGCCATTTCCCAGCCTCCGGCCCTTTCGCAAGGTGAGACGGTGGTGGTTCCCAATCAGACAGTGGACGTGACCGAACAGCGTGCGCGCCCCGTGCAGATCCGCGACGGCGCCACCATCGCCGAAATCGTCAACGCCCTCAACGCCGTGGGCGCCACTCCGCGCGACATCCTGGCCATCATCCAAGCCATCAAAGCCAGCGGCGCCCTGCAGGCGGAATTGGAGATCATCTGAGGAAGGCTGCAGGCTGTAGACCGGAGGGACAAGAGATCTGATCCCCCTACTACAGCTTTGCAGCCTACAGCCTATGGACTTTGGAATCGGGACTCAAATCAATCCCCTGGCCGCATTGGACCGCAGCAGCGGCGAACTTCGTCGGACACCTTCGATCGAGGAGGTGGCCCAGCAGTTCGAGGCGGTATTCGTGGCCCAGTTGCTGCAAGTGATGCGTCAAAGCGTCGAATCCTCGGGGCTGTTCGGGGAAGGTTCTGCCGGAAAGCAGGTCCACCTGGAGATGATGGACCAGGAACTGGCCCTGGAATTGGTGCGCCGGGGCGGTTTCGGGTTGGCCGACCAGATCAGGCATTACCTGGAGCAGGCACAGCAGAGGGCCGAAGAAAAACTTGAAAAATCCGCCGCAAAAAGATAAAGCTTTTGGGAGTGCAGACCGATACGAAGAGGGACGGCACAGGAGGATAGTTGGTATTGACTGAGGTTTTTGTCCCATGAGAATCAACGACGTTGGAAACTTGGATGCCTTGTTCCAAGTGCAGAACAATGAACAGCGGCAAGGCGCTCAAGAGCAGCGCCAAGTCGAGCAGTCGAACTCCCAGCGCGACCGGCTGGAGTTCTCGACCGACAGCCGAAATGTTCAATCGCTGGTGAAAAACGCCGGCGAGGCACCGGAGGTCCGCGCCGAGCGGGTAGATCAGATCCGCAACGAAATCGACAACGGCACCTACAACATCCGGGCCGAGCGTGTTGCCGAGGCCATCATCACTGGCCGAATCGTCAGCACCGACGCCTGATTCGACCGCCCGGCAAACCTTCCTGAAAATGGACGGCTCCCTGACCCGGCTAGGCGGTCGGGAAGGAGTCTGAGCCATGGTGGATGGACTGCACCGAATACAGGAGCGCCTGGACGCGGTGGAACAGGGGCGGTTTGCCCGGCGGCGCCAGTCACGCCAGCCGCACAAGCGGCGCGCCTTCCCTCACCACTCACAGCAGAATCCGGCCAGCAACGAACCCCGCGATTCCTTCGCCCAGGACGAGGGACTCGAGAACCACTCTGTCGATTTAAGGGTTTGAGATGGCGAGTGACGAAGCAATCCTGCAACTGGTCCAGCAACAAGTCGAGCTTTACCAGTCAATGCTGGGAATTCAGAAAAGCAAGATCGACCTTCTCAGGGACAGCGATCAGCAACGGCTGGAAGATGCCTCTACTTTGGAAGGCAGCATCATCAATGGCCTTCGCCAGGTTCAGCAAACCTTGCGGGCCGCATTGGGCGGACTGACCATCGAGCAGCACCTGCAGCAGCTGGAAAGCCGCCAACAGGCCGCAGAGCTTCGCTTGCTCGTCATCCGTCTCGGACAACTGGTTGCCGAAACAGGTGCCGTCAACCTACGCAACTTCCGGCATGTCCAGACCTCCATGGCCTATAACCAGGCCATCTTGGAGCAGGGTTTCGGCTTTTACGCCAGCTACGCCAACGACGGTGGCCTGGACAGTCGACAAAGCTTGAAGCAGCAGCATTATCGATATTGACAGGGAAGCCGGGAACCGGTGACGGTAAAACCGGCAGAAAGCAGCCAGCATGGGCGGACTATTCTCAGCACTGCGGTTCGGTTTCCAATCGCTTTCCAATTTTTCGACCGCCTTGTCAGTTGTCAACGACAACGTGGCCAACGCCAATACGCCGGGCCACACCCGCAAGCGGGCCATCATGGAGCCCAATCTTCCTTTGCAGTTTCCCTACGGCGCCTTGGGCACCGGCGCCTCGGTGACACGCATCGAAGGCACCCGAGACCTCTTTCTCAGTCGCCGGCTGGTGACCGAACTGCAAAGCCAAGGGTTTCTCCAAGGGCAATCAGCCACCCTGGAACAGATCGAAGCCAGCCTTTTCAGCAGCCAAGGCCAAGGTGTTTCGGAGCAGATCACCCGCTTTTTCGACAGTTTCCTCGATCTGACCAACGACGGATCGTCTCAGGTGCAGCGCCAAGCCGTCCTCAGCGAGGGCGCCACCCTGGCTCGTGAGTTCTCGGACGCCACCCAGCGCCTCAATCAATTGAGCGCCGACAACCGGCAACGCATCGACGACACGGTGGAGAGGATCAACAGCCTGACTGGACGCATCGCCGAACTGAACCAGGCTCTGGCGCCACTGACGATCAATGGTCAGGACGGAGGCGCTCTGCAGGATCAACGCCAGCTGGCATTGGAGGAACTGGCTGAGCTGATCGACCTCCAATCCTTCGAAACCGAAAACGGCACCATCAACGTCACGACATCGACAGGCCTGCCCTTGGTGCTGGCCGGGCAGCCCAATGCCTTGACCGCCAATCCGACCTCCGCCGGAATTGAAGTCCGCCTCGACGGACAGGACATCACCTCGGACATTCAGGGCGGGGAACTGGGCGGTTTCCTCAGATTGGACCGTCAGGTCATTCCGAGCTTCCTGGACGACCTGAACACATTGGCTGAGGAACTGGCCACACAGGTGAACGCGATCCATGTCGGTGGACAAGACCTCAACGGCGCCGCCGGCCAGCCGTTTTTCACCTTCACGCCCGGCACGGCGGCCTCTTCGTTGACGGTCAACATCTCGGACCCCGCTCAGGTAGCTGCGGGCGCTCCAGGAACGGGACCCGGCGATGTCAGCGTGGCCCAGCAACTCTCCGACCTTCGCGACCAGACTTTTGCCTCGCTGGGCGACCATACCTTAAACGACTTTTACTCGAATGTGGTATTTCGGGCTGGACTGGAGAGCCGCAACGTGCGGGAGAGCCTGCTCACACAGAGCAGCATCGTTCAGGACGTGCGCCTGCAGATCGATTCAGTCACCGGGGTTTCCTTGGACGAGGAAGCCATTCTGCTGGTCCAATTCCAACGCTCCTACGAGGCCAACGCCCGAGTCATTCGAGTGATTGACGAACTGCTGGAAGAGACGATGAACCTGGTGAGCTGAGTTGTCAGTTGTCAGTCAGAAGCCTTCCACCTCGATTCACCCCTGCTGCTCATCGAGATGCTAAGCTGACAGACCGTGGCTGGGCGGACTTTAGAATCCTATTGCTACACCCCTTATTACTGCGAGGAAAATGTCTGGCACCTGTGCCGGCAGCCTTCGTTGAGCGCTTTTGAAAAAGAGGCTGTTTTCATCTCCAATCCCCAGCGTGCCTGCTCGTTGTGGCAGCAGAAAGCTGCTGAATCAGGCATGCCGGTCTGTTGGGACTACCACGTGATCCTGGCGGTGCGGCAGGGCGGTTGGAAGGTCTGGGATCTGGATTCGCGCCTGGACCTGCCCACTGCCTTCGATCCTTATGTCCGCAGAACCTTCGCCGTCCGGCCCCTTCATTATTGGCAGGAATTCCCGCCTCTGTTCCGCGTCCTGCCGGCAGCCGAATTCGTGGCCAAGTTCGATTCCGACCGCTCGCACATGCGAACTCCCCAGCAAGGCTGGCAGGCCCCTCCTCCTGCCTGGCCCCCCATCCGCTGCCGGGGCGGTTACAAGCTGCAAGACCTGATCGACATGGAACAAGCAGAACCGGGGAAGGTGCTGACTTTGGAGGAACTGGGAAGTTGCTTCGGATCGCGTGGCTGAGGCAAGGAAACTGCCGATTTCCGGTCACCGGCAGCAAGGAACTTGGCGTACTTGGCGTCTTTGCGCGACACTTTGGGCGATGGGCTTTACAATCGAATGGAAGGAGCAGCAACGCCCCATCGACTGGGAGAAGGTGTTCGGTCGCAAGGCACCCTTGGAAGCCGAGATCGGATTCGGTCGCAGCGGCTATCTGGCCCGCCAGTGCCGGGCCCGCCTGAAGCACGACTTTGTCGGCATAGAGGCCAAGTATGACCGAGTTGCCTTGATGGAGCGGCGCTTGGCCCAGAGCGGGCTCACCAATCTCCGTCTGCTTCGCGCCGATGCCTGGGTGGCCTTG
>JANQFM010000972.1 GCA_028277865.1 Acidobacteriota bacterium | reverse complement strand
TTTGATCAACCTCCACCGGCTCTTGGCTCATCTCGGAGTGAGCATCAAGGAAGTTTGGCCCGAACCGGATCCGGTCGGCATCACGCCCCAGGTGAACGCCAGGACGATCCAGGTCGCCATCGAGCAGGCGGAATCCCGGCTGGCGCCCATGGTGACGCTTGATCAGATCTTGGTCGCTGTCTGCGAGGTGTACGGCGTCCACCTGAACGACCTCGCCTCCCAGTCCCGCAGAAGGAACCTTTCGGAAGCACGGGCCGTCGCCACCTGGCTGGTGAGCGAGCAGCCTCACCTCACGGTTGTCCGGCTGTCCGAGTGGCTCCATCGGGACGTGAGCACGTTGTTTCACACGTCCCGGCGGATGAGGGAACGCTTGACCTACGATTATCAGCTTGCCGAACGGCTGGAGGCTGTTCGGAAGCTGCTCCACTAAGAACGGGGCTTCGGCCCCGTCCCCTTCTCTTGTCTCATCCTCTCGGTATAATCCTACTGGCTCTAGGGAATCGCGACCCGAAAAGCCGGACAGTCTGCACCGGCCTGGGCCATTTTCCTCTAGCAGACGTTCCTATGCAGACGGGGAACGCAATTGGCTTTTGATCCTAAGTCTCTTAAGAGCCTTCCTAAGAAAGAACGTGAATTAAAGGCGTGCGAATTGGCCCTTGCGGAAGCAGAGCGGCTTGCTGACACAGACCCGTCAATAAGAGCTTTGATCGCAGTCGAGATTGTTGAAGAGATCGTCCTGCATTTTTCACGAATGCTTCGAGATCCGAAGATCCCGTTCTCCTGGGGCCAACCTGATGGTTTTGTGGCATATGAACAGTACTGGCAATGGGAGGGCGAAGCGCTTCGCCCGATGTTCGTTGCCCCTGGGGAATCAGATCTTTCTAACCCGGAACAGTTCTGGGAACTGATACGAGAGAACGCTCGCATCTTCCTTTCCTTCAAGCTTTCAGAGGAACTGGCCCAGCCGGTTACCTTGATCCATAAGGATGGCCGCATATCGATTCAGGTAATGGCTCACGGCGAAGCCTCCGAGGAGCCAAAGGAAAGGTGGAGGAAGGTACTTTCAGAGTCTTGCGCCCTCACCGGTTTCGCCAGAATTCGTGATCTAAAAGGTGATGCCGATCAAGAGATCCCATTCGACCTGTCACGCATCGAAGGGGTCTGGCATTATGAGGGGCATCCCTACCGAGTGCGCCTGACGGTCTACTTCCACCACTTGGTGGTGGACGAGCGGATCAACAAGGTTTACATACCTGCAAGGGTCGAGGTCGCTTTCCTGTCGGATGCAACCGGCAAGCGCATCCCGACGCCTAATCTGGACGGAGACGCAATCGAAAACTTTTGGCAGTGGGCCTCGACAGGGTTTCAACGCCTAAAGCAGGTTATCGGGAGCCGCAGCCTCCCGATTCGCCGGGAGATCAGGGCACCGGACGACTTTGTTGAGGCGGTTCTTGCCAACCTCTCGTTTCGTGGCGGCTTAGAAGTCTACAAGGCGCTAGGCCAGAGGCTTCAAAAGACGACAACGGAGATCGGCTTCAAACCGGCCACCTCTGATGTGAAGAGTGAAGTACCGCAACGCAACCCCAAAGTGGATCGTAAAGCGGAGCTTCTACAGCGGCTCAGCTTGAGCGAAACAGAAACCGCCGAAGTGATGGGCACCTCCACCAGGACAATCCGCAACTACGTCAGGGACGGGAAACTTGCACGCAACGCACGGGGCCGTATCATCACGCAATCTGTAGTGGACCTGGAATTGACACCTGTCGATTAGGAGGCCAGCTACTCGTCTTCCTCTTTTTTCCTAGTATTTCCGGGTTTTTCCGGTTTCTTCCGCAATCTTCCTAAATTGTTGAATATAAAACGCTTACGCCTCGCTAGATGTCGGCCCGCTGTGGTAGGGTGATCAGCGTAGGAGGTTCCCTGGGAATGGGCTCAGGGAACAAAAAAAGGCGACCGCCTCACTTTCAACGGATTGGCGGATCGCCTTGAGGTTAAAAACCTATGCAGAGTCTACCACGCGCCACCAGTGCGCGCAAGGGCAAAGTGCCGCCGTCCGAACGATTTAGGTCGTTGGCCGACATGGCGGTTACCACCTTGAAACTGATTACCGCCGTTCTGGGCCTGATGACTGGCTGTGGCTGAGAAGGCAGCTTGGTTTCCGGGTCCGGGAACCGCTCGCCACCACTTGCTGGGCCTATTCGGCCCCTTTGTCGGCTTTCTTTGCCCGGTGCTTCGCCCACCGGGCCTTGGCAGCTTTCTTGCCCAGCTCGGATTTCTCTTCGTCGGTGAGCTGGGCCATGCGGGCTTTGCCGCCTTTGAGTCCGCCCAAGCGGCCCAGAAAGCTTGCCGCCTCTTCTCTGGTGATTTTTCTTGCCATGGAAGCGATTTTACCAGGTAACCCCTGACATTTCAGCAATAAGTGTCAGACCGACTTAGTAAAATGCTGCATGTGAGAGGCTAGAAACCATCAACAAAAAAGCCCGGAAGGACGCGCTAACGTACAACCGGGCCTAAAGTCCACGCGATTGCTCACGCGGGCCTTGTTCAAACCCTATTGTGAGCCGATTCGCGGGAAAGGTCAAGCCGAAATGGCTCACATCACTTGCATAAAATGCGAATCCACCAACCTGGTCGGCTATGGAAAGACCAAGGCCGGAACCCCTCGGTTCAAGTGTCGTGATTGCGGCAAAGTTTTTTGCCCTCCCAAGCCCAAAGGCCCGCTCGGAGACATGCGGCTGACTCTGAAGGAAGCGGCCAGCATTTGCCGGCTCATGGTCGAAGGCATGAGCATCAGGAGCATTGAGAGGATTACTGGCCATCATAGAGACACCGTGCTGAAGCTTCTCGTCCTAGTCGGCGAAAAGTGCGAGCGGATCATGGCCGAAAAGGTCCGAGGAGTGTCTGCAACCTACATTCAATGTGACGAAGTATATTGCTTTGTCCAATGCAAGCAGAGGAAGTCTATATCTCCCTTGACTGGTCAGCAGTTCGCGTTTACGGCCCTTGACGCCGAAACCAAGATGCTGCTGGCCTACTCCATCGGCAAGCGGGACTCGGCCACTGCCCACGACCTGATGCACCAGCTTGCCAAACGGATCGAGGATGCGCCCGAGATCACAACCGACGCCTTCGCTGCCTTCGTCAACGCCATCGAATCAGCGTTCTTGGGCGATGTCCACTACACCCAGTTGAACAAGCAGTTCCACGCGGAGTTCGATCCCGGACGCGCCCGCTACTCGCCAGCAAAGCTGATTTCGCAGGCGAAACAGATCATCTTTGGAAGTCCGGACAAGGACTTGGCCAGCACCAGCCACGTCGAGAGGGCGAATCTCACGATCCGCATGCACATGAGGCGGTTTACCAGGTTGACCAACGCTTTCAGCAAGAAACTTGAGAATCTGAAAGCGGCCTTCGCCCTTCATGCAGTGTGGTATAACTTCGTGAGAGTCCATCAAACTCTGCGCTGCACGCCTGCTCAAGAGGCGGGGATCGAAGCAAGCATCTGGGAGATGGAAGACGTGGTGACTGCGGTTTAACGGCACGCTGCGTCGAGGTGCGACATGCAGTCCAGGGCCGCATGTCGCCCTCCATCGGGACGGTTCAGGTTCTGCTGCCGGATTAGGGGAGCTGGACCGGCAATCTTGATGCATCCACCCTTTTTTCGGTGGCCAGGTTTCCTCGCCTGCCAATTGGCACTATCGCCACCCCTGGACTGTATGCGACAACCCCCATTGGTAGCGTTCCTCGATTTATAGCCATAGCCTCAACTCAGGGATCAAACTTCAGGTCGCCCGATCACCTTCTGCAAAGTCCCCTTCAAACAGAACGCAGATCGATCAAAAGTTTGGTCAAAGCAAACCTCCTTTCGATCACTTGCCGCACAACCCACGCAAGACCCACATACCTGACTCAGGATCCTTATCCATCGCCTTGTACGCCTCACGCTTGTTGTACGCTGGCAGGAGTCCGACACCTTCGGCCTTTGGCCAGACACTCTGTTCATACTTCTTCCAGCATGCGAGCTTCGTTTGGCCTGTGACCTTGAATCGGATTCCACCCATGGCGCGTAAAGGATATCAGGTAATTGGAGGTAGAGGTGGCACGATAAAGAGGATGAGACGATATGCCAATCGAACAAATACCAAAATGGATTAAGTCTCTTGACGCCCAAGACTGGTGGGATGGATTGCAGAAGCTCCTGGAGCATGCCGAGGTATGCCGGGACGAATTAGGCGGAACAGCCACGCTCTGGTGGCAGGAACGTGGATACAGTTGCACACTCTGGTACGACGACAAGAAGGTCGGGAAATGGTCTCGTCCCGAAGTTTCGGACACTGACAACCGCTCGCAGTTTGCAGAGATCAAGCGAACAATCCAAGGGCGCCTGGAAAGGCTGGTCAGAGGCGAGGAGCCGAAGATAGGATTCGTCCCGCCATCAACACGCTAATAGGACACTACCGATGCCTTGAAAGGTGTAAAAACCTGTGAGCAGTGTAGCGCGAAGCGCACCCCTGAACAAGGGGCAGACCGTCTCAATCGAGATCCGCACTCAATCCGGCGTCTGGCGAGTGGCCATCCGCCAAGTCGGCGGCAGGCTGGAAGTCGTCATCCGACCGCCACCAAGAGAGGGGCCGGATGGCCTCGTTTCAGCACTTTGAAAAACCTCGATTTTTTGGCGTAAATTCTTTGCTTTCAGTGAATTGCTGTCACCTAGAGAGCGTATAATAGATGATGTTGAGACATTGAGAATCCAAACAAAAACGGCCCGCCAGCAGCGCCAACTGCCGACGGGCCAAAAAACCGGCGCGATGGCTCGCAACCGGCCTTTCTCACCGACATTGTAGCAGCCATCCCGCCTCGGAGGGAAACCGATGGCTGCGAACAACATTTGCCCCGACTGCGAATCCAGCAACCGGAAAAAGAACGGCTTCAGCCGCCAAGGCATCCGCCGCTACCGCTGCAAGGATTGCGGCAAGACTTTCCTCGAATCGGAGCCCAGCAGGCCGCTAGGCGGCATGTACCTGGACCTGAAGACCGCCACGCTGATTGTCCATCTGCTGGTGGAAGGCAACTCGATTTCGGCCATCTCCCGGATCACCGGGTGCCACAAGCGAACCATCTTGAGCCTGCTCGTCCTGATGGGGCATAAATGCCAGCGCATCCTTGACGAGAAGGTGCAGGGCGTCAACAGCTTTCACATTCAGGCGGATGAGCTCTGGACCTTTATTTGGAAGAAGCAAAAGCGGGTGAAATACGACGATCCCAGGTCCTGGGGCGATCAATACTGCTTCATCGGGATGGACTCGGAAACCAAGCTGGTGATCAGCCACACGGTGGGCAAGCGCAACGGGCAGACGGCTCTTGGGTTCATCCGGGATCTTGCGGGCCGGTTGGCCGACGAGTGCAGGCCCAATCTCGTGACGGACGGCTTCGCTCCCTACATCGATGCCGTCGAGGATGCCTTCGGTGCCGACGTGGACTATGCCCAGCTCGTGAAGCTGTTCCAGGGCGATGTGGAAACCGGGCGCGAAAGGTACTCGCCAGGTGGCCTCCTGGCCATCGTCAAATCGGTAATCACTGGAAGAATGGACGAAGACTTGATCAGCACCAGCTACATTGAGAGGCAGAATCGGACTGTCCGGATGGCCGTCAGGCGATTCACCCGCCTGGTGGACGCCTTCTCGAAGAAGCTGGAAAACCTCAAGGCTGCTTGCGCATTGCACTTTTGTTATTACAACTTCTGTAGGCAGCACATGAGCCTTGAGGGATGCACTCCCGCAATGGAAGCCGGGATCGCGGATCACATCTGGACCATCGACGAACTGATCGGGGCGGCCTAGAGCCGCCTCCTCGGTTTTCTGTTCAAAGAGCCGTCTTAGCAGGGTTTGACGGTCAGTTGGCCGGAATCCTCCACTTCGATTCTGAGTTTCTTGCGGCAAGGTTCCGCGTCTGTACCATGCCCCAGAAGATCAAGCACGAAAGAGCGGCCTGGAAGAAAAAACGAGTGGTAGATCCGATCATCGCTAGGCGGGATCAACCCGTGCTTGGCCCTGTCAATCTCATTCCTTGAGCCAAGCGCATGGAAGACATTCAAAGCGGGGAAGCCCTCTCCGAAGTGTGAGCCAAATCCCTTCCCGATAAGAAACTCTGCCGGGTTGCCCGGATCAGCCGCCGCTAGGCTTTCAGTGAGGGAACCTTTCACGGGCAGAGGGGTTCCCCAGGCAGCTTTCATAGTGCGGGCCTCTTCCTCCGAAGGCTCTGCGTCGAGCCGCCGGATGGCATCCACTCTCACCCCCGCAAGTGCTGTCACCTGACCCTGATTGATCAGCCTGACCTGCTGGCAGAGATCCGAGACGATGTAGACGGCATCCGCCGCAGGATCGAACTCCAAGGCCAACATGGGCCGACGATCCCGCTGAATCTGGCCCTTTGTCTCTTCGATCTCCTTTGAGATCTCCTCGTGCATAGTGCGGGGAGCAAAGTACACAAGATTCAGCAGCAGGAGCGCAAGCCAAGCGATGCCCAATCCCACAAAGCCCCAAAAGAAGATCTCAAGGCGCATTTCCGCAGTGGCCTGCCCATGGCGATACCAAATGATGGAGGCGACTGTGATGCCCGCTATAAGGGCCACCAAGATCCTCTTGGGATGCACACCCGCATCAGCCGTTGCGCTCTTCACGGCATTTCTCCACAATTCCCGGTTGTAGGATGCGGGCATGGTTGGCGGAAGGATAGCCGATGGCCGGGTCGGGCGAAAGCCCGGAACCCGAAATTAGACCAGTACCAAGTGAAGAAAGAAACCGGCGAATCAGCTATGGAATTGCCGCAGATCTGTCCTGAGAACAAGATGGGCGCCTGCTTCAGATTCTTGGGAACAGGATCTGCAGTCCTTTCTTTGCGGATCCTTGCGGCTTTGCGCCTTTGCGCGAGGTCTTTTCAGCGGCCCGATGCCAATTCGTCCATGGTTCGGACGCCGAAGCCGGTGGCGCCTTTCATGATGGACTTTTCAGGGAAGCTGTCCACGCCCGCCATATCGATATGGCACCAGGGCGTCTCGTCGACGAATTCCTCCAGGAATTTGGCGGCCGTAACGGCGCCGCCCCAGCGCCCTCCCACGTTTTTGATGTCGGCGATGGGACTGTCCAGCAGCTTGCGGTACTCCTTGTCCAAGGGAAGCCTCCACAGCTTTTCGCCCGAACGCTCAGAAGCCTGCAACAGGCTCTGGAAGGCTTCATCGTCATTGGCGAAAACCCCGGCCCGGTGATGCCCCAAGGCCACCACGCAGGCACCGGTCAGGGTGGCGATGTCGACGATCATGCAAGGGTTGAAGCGCTTCGCATAGTGTAGGGCGTCGGCCAGGATGAGGCGGCCTTCGGCGTCGGTGTTGAGGACTTCGATGGTCTTGCCGCTCAGCGAGCGCACGATGTCGCCGGGGCGCTGGGCGCGTCCGCTGACCATGTTTTCGACGGCAGGGATGAGCCCGATCACATTCCTGTTGACTCCCAATTGCGCCGTGGCCTGCATGGCGGCCAGTACGGCGCAGGCGCCGGCCTTGTCGACTTTCATGTCCTCCATCGATTCAGGTGGCTTGAGCGAGAGGCCCCCGCTGTCGAAGGTGACGCCCTTGCCCACCAGCACCAGCGGAGGCGCCTCCCGGTCCTCTCCCCAGTGCTTGAGGATGATGAATCGGGCCGGCTCGTCGCTTCCCCGCGCCACGGCCAGCAGAGCCTGCATCCCTTCCTCTTCCATTTCGGGTTCGCCCAGCACCTCCACGTCCAGCCCGCAGCGCTCACCGGCCGTGCGGGCTTCCTCGCCCAGGCGGGGCGGATTGATGTGGTTGCCGGGCTCATTGACCAAACGGCGGGCGAAGTTGGTGGCTTCCGAGAGGATGCGGCCCCGCTCGAGGGCGGCTAAAAGGGCTTCGCGGTCGACGGGTTCGTTGGTGAGAAAAGAAATCTCGTCGACGAAATTCTTCGACTTGCTCTCCGTCTTGTAGTCGTCGCCGTCATAGGTGGCCAGGATGATCCCTTCCACGGCCGCCTGGGCCGCCAGGGGTGCGTCCACCCGGCTGCGCCGGTAAAAGGCCACCCGCTTCAGGTCGTAGCCCTTGACTTGGTGAACCGCTTCCATCAACAGGTCCCGAATAGCTGCCAAATCGAATTCGGCACGCTTGCCGGCGCCGACCAGAATGAGGCGCCGGGCCGCCATCCCTCGGGGGCGATAGATGACCGTGATATCGCCGCTCTTCCCTTTCCATTCCTCTGTGGTGCGTAGTTCGGACAGCAGCCCTTCGAGCCGGTCGTCCAGATCGGATGCGATCCCGCCCTGGTAATCGTCGTCTTCAAATAGGGGAATGACCAGGGCATCGCATTGAGCCTCATTCCAGCGGCCCTGATCGAGTTGGATCTTCATATGCGTCGTCCTTTGAGTTCAGCCTGAATCTCGCGCTCCAAAGTCTTGCGGCGGGCTGTTTCGCGCTTGTCATGCAGTTTCTTGCCCCGGGCCACAGCCAGTTCCAGCTTGGCCTTCCCCTTGGTGAAATAAAGGGAAAGTGGCACCAGGGTAAGGCCCTTTTGCTCCACCTTTCCGATCAACTGGCTGATCTCGCGACGATGCAGCAGCAGCTTGCGCGGGCGGATCGGATCGTGATTGTGGATGTTGCCATGCGTGTATGGGCTGATGTGACAACCCTCCAGCCACACCTCACCGTTCTTAACACGGGCGAAGCTCTCTTTCAAGTTGACCTTGCCTTCACGAAGCGATTTTACTTCCGTGCCTTGTAAAACAAGTCCCGCTTCCAGGCGGTCGAGGACTTCGAATTCGTGGAAGGCCTTCTTGTTCTTGGCGATCAGGCGCCGGCTCACTGCTTGCTCTCCAGGTAATCCGCCAGGGCTTTCTGCCAAGGCCGCAAGAGCGGGATCCCATCCTGTTTCAGGCGGTGATTGCCCAGCACGGAATAGCTTGGACGGGCCGCCGGATTGTGAAACCGGCTGGATGGAACAGGGCGGACCTTCACATGCAGGCTGCAAAGCTCAAAGGTTCGGCAGGCAAACTCGTACTTGCTGCACTGCCCCGAATTGGTTACGTGATACGTCCCCCGCCTGTCGTGCTCGACCAGTTCTTTCGTCTTGGCGGCCAGGTCAAGGCTGAAAGTCGGTGATCCAACCTGATCTTCGACCGCCTCCACCTCCGGTCTTGATGCGGCCAGCCGCAGCATCGTGTCAACGAAGCCCTCGCCGCCGGGGCCATAAAGCCAGCTGGTGCGGACAATCAGATGGCGGCGGCAGAAGGTGCGGATGTAGTCCTCTCCGATCCACTTGGAGCGGCCGTACTGGTTGATGGGGCAAACGCGGTCCGACTCGCCGTAGGGGGTCCTTGACTCTCCGTCGAAGATGTAATCGGTGCTGTAGGAAAGCAATCGGCATCCCGCCTCATTTGCCGCCAGGGCCAAATGCCGCGAACCCAGTGCGTTGACCTTGCAGGCTTCAACAGCCTCGGCTTCGGCCCCGTCGACGTCCGTGTAGGCGGCTGCGTTGACAATCCAATCCGGCCTGATCTGTGCGATCTTGCTGCGGACTTCTGCCGGGGAGGTGATGTCCAGATCCGCCGAGCGCCAGGCGACGACCTCAAACCCTTGCGCAAAGGCCCGGCAAAGAGCCTGCCCCAGCATGCCTGATGCGCCTGAAATGGCGACTTTCATCCTACCCCCAATTCCTCAGCCCTGGCGGCTCCCTTGCCCGGCAGTTCCCTGGGCCGTCGCCGGCTTCTTCAAAGCTGACAGCGTCTCCCCTCTCTTTTCGTACATTCGTCGGTAATAGTTGACGTAGTCGCCGCTGCGAACCCCTTGGACCCACTGAGAATGAGATTGATACCACCGGACTGTCTGCTGCAAGCCCTCTTCGAACGGAACACGGGGACGCCAGCTCAGTTCGGATCGGATGAGGCTGGCATCGATGGCGTAGCGGCGGTCGTGGCCGGGGCGGTCCTGCACGTACTGAATCAGCTCTTCGGAACGGCCCACGGCCTGAAGGATGCGGCGCACCACCTGCAGGTTCTGCTCCTCCCGGTCGCCGCCGATGTTGTAGACGGCGCCGGCCCGGCCCTTTTCCAGCACCAACTCCAGAGCCCGGCAATGGTCTTCGACATGGATCCAATCGCGGGTGTAAAGACCGTCGCCGTAAACGGGCAGGGGACGGCTTTCGACGGCGTTGAGTATCATCAAGGGGATGAGTTTTTCCGGAAACTGGTAGGGGCCGTAGTTGTTGCTGCAGCGGGTTGTAACCACATCCATCTGATGGGTGATGTGGTAGGAGCGCACCAGCAGGTCGGCAGCTGCCTTGCTGGCGGCATACGGGCTGTTGGGTGCCAAAGCAGTGGTTTCACGAAAGCGCCCCTGCGGCCCCAGCGAGCCGTAGACCTCGTCTGTCGAGACCTGCACGAAGCGTTTGACGCCCTGTTTGCGAGCTGCCTCCAAAAGCACCTGCACCCCAGTCACATTGGTGCGGATGAATGCCGCCGAGTCCTCAATGCTGCGGTCCACGTGCGATTCGGCGGCAAAATTGATCACCGCATCCAAAGAGCCTGAAAAGCACCGCCCCACATCCTCGGGGTCCGCAATGTCGCCGCGCACGAATTCGTAGCGGGGATCTTGGCTGACATCGGACAGGTTTTCCAGGTTGCCGGCGTAAGTCAGCGCGTCCAGGTTGAGGATTCTGCAATCCTGGCGGGCCGACAGCATGTGCCGAATGAAGTTGGAGCCGATGAAACCAGCTCCCCCAGTAACAAGAATCCTCATCAGTGCCCCTCACAACAGGATCAGCAGCCCACCTGGGCCGTGCGGGGGCGGGATACTTTCTCCGAAACCAGGTTGGCCGCCCGGTGCAGCGATTCGATGGTCCCCGCGTCAGTCCACCAGCCCTTGAGGATGTCGTAGGTCATCTCGTTCCACTCGATAAACCGGTTATTGACGTCGGTGATTTCCAGCTCGCCCCGCTGAGAGGGTTCCAGACCCCGGATAATCTCGAAGACCCTGGAATCGTACATGTAAAACCCGGTCACCGCGAAGGGCGAGGGGGGCGACTTGGGCTTTTCGAAGATGCGGACCACCCGGTCGCCATTCAGCTCGGCCACCCCGAAACGCTGCGGGTCGGACACCTCCTTGAGCAGGATCTTTGCCCCGCGCCCCTGCTTTCGGAAGGCCTCGACATAGGGCCGGATGGAATCTTCGATCAGGTTGTCGCCCAGCACGACACAGACCGGATCCTCGTCGGCGAAATCCTCGGCCAGGGAAAGGGCTTCGGCAATGCCGCCCTCACCCTCCTGATAAGCGTAATGCAGGTGCCGCAGGCCGAACGCCTTGCCGTTGCCCAGCAGCCGCAAGAAATCCCCGGCGTTGTTGCCCCCCGTAACCACCATGATGTCCTTGATCCCGGCGTCCACCAGGGTTTCGATGGGATAAAAGATCATCGGCTTGTGGTAGACGGGCAACAGGTGCTTGTTGGTCACCTTGGTGAGCGGATGCAGCCGCGTGCCCAGCCCGCCCGCCAGGATGACTCCTTTGATCTTCATAAGGCAGCACATCTTACCGGAAGCCTCGCAGGGAGAGCAATTGAGGGCAGTTTCCAGTTGTCAGTTGGCAGTTGTCAGTTGTCAGTTGTCAGTTCGCAGTTCGCAGTTCGCAGTTCGCTGTCAAGAGTGTAGCCCAACGGTCCGCTTCTCATTTCCTCTTGCGTCTCTGCGCCTCTGCGTGACCAAGGTCCAAGCTCATTAGAGGCTAGCATCTTGCTGCCAACTGCCAACTGCCAACTGCCAACCGCCAACTGCCAACTGACAACCGACAACTAACTCCGCTAGAATGAACCTGGCAAGCCGAGCGGGCGATCGCCGCCCAGGAATCCTGGGGGGAGGAAAGTCCGAACACCACCGGGCAGCGTGCTTCCTAACGGGAAGGAGGGGCGACCCTACGGAAAGTGCCACAGAAAACAAACCGCCCCGGCATCAGCCGAGGTAAGGGTGAAACGGCGGGGTAAGAGCCCACCGCTTCGATGGTGACATCGAAGGCACGGTAAACCCCACGCGGTGCAAGGCCAAATAGGCTCCCCGTTTGAGGCGGCCCGTCTCAGACGCCTTCGGGCGGCCGAGGGAGCGGGTAGGCCGCTGGAGGTCCGGGGCGACCCGGATCCTAGAGGAATGATCGCCGCCCCGTCAGGGGAACAGAATTCGGCTTACAGCTCGGCTTGCCGGAGGTTCAGTTGTCAGAAATAGGCTGCCTTCAGCGGACCTTGGACTATACTCTGCAACTGACAACTGACAACTGACAACTGACAACTGACAACTGACAACTGACAACTGACAATCGACAACCGACAACCGACAACCGACCAATGACCAAGCGACAGATACCGCTCAGCCGCCGGGAGTTCACCAAGTTGGCCGTGACCGCTCCGCTGCTCTCCCGCGCCAATCCTTTGAAAGCGAGTGCCTCCATGCAACAGAACCAGTACGCCGGCGGGCTCACCGATATCCCTGGAATCCGGGTGGGCCACTACACCGAGTCGCTGCGCCCCACAGGCTGCACCGTCGTCCTGACCGAGGCGGGCGCTGTCGCTGGGGTGGACGTGCGCGGATCGGCGCCCGGCACCAGCGAGACCGACCTTCTCGACCCCGTCAAAACCGTCGCAAAGGTCCACGCTGTGGTCCTCTCGGGCGGCAGTGCCTTCGGGCTGGAAACCGCTCACGGAGTCATGCAGTACCTGGAAGAGCGCGGCACGGGATTTGCAATGGGCGATCAGAGGGTACCTATAGTCCCTGCCGCCATCCTCTATGACCTCAGCCTAGGCGACGGCAAGATCCGTCCCGGCAAAAAGCAGGGCTACCTGGCCTGCAAGACGGCCACCGCCGGAATGGTCCAGGAAGGCAGCTTGGGTGCCGGAACGGGCGCCACGGTGGGCAAGCTGTTCGGATTGCAGCGGGCCATGAAAGGCGGCATCGGCAGCGTCTCCTTCAAGGTGGGAGACCTGGTCGTGGCGGCTCTGGTGGCCGTCAACGCGGTTGGGGATGTCCGCGACCCCCGCAGCGGAGAGCTGCTGGCCGGCGCCCGCAGCCAAGGGGGCAGGGAACTGGCCGATGCAGCCGAGTACCTGCGCACCAACCCCTTCGGCGCCGCTCCGGCATCGGGACAGAATTCCACCCTCGGCGTGGTGGCCACCAACGCCCGTCTGGATAAGGTCGGCGCCACCAAAGTGGCCCAAATGTCCCACGACGGCTACGCCCGGGCCATCAATCCCATCCACACCTCGATGGACGGCGACACCGTCTTCGCCCTCTCGCTGGGCGAGGTGGAGGCCAACCTCGACCAGGTCGGCTTCTTGGCCGCCGAAGCCACCGCCCAAGCCATCGTCCGCGCCATCAAGACGGCAGAACGTGTCAGCCGCATCCCTACCTACACCATTCTGAAGCGCATCCGGGAGGGCGTCCGCGACCGTTGAACGACTTGACGCGGGTTTCTGCCTGA
>JANQFM010000968.1 GCA_028277865.1 Acidobacteriota bacterium | reverse complement strand
CACCCCCGCCGCCCGCGACGCCGCCGCCGGCCAGAGCGTCCTGGAGTGGGAATAGGCGGCGGCGGTCAGGGGTTCCGGGCTCCAGGTTCCAGGTTGCGGATTCCAGAGTCCGAATCCCGAAATCCCGAAATCCCGAAACCCGGAACCTGGAACCTGGAACCCGAAACCCTCCTGCGGTCGGTCTGAGGCGCTGCCTCGCCTGTCGGCAGAAGCAAGGAATCGCGGCGGCGAGCGCCCGACGGCGGCCTGCACACCCTGCTGCCGGGGGCTTCCGTTCTGGTACGCTTCTTGCGTACGGCTACCCCGCCGCCGGGAGGCGGTGTGCTAGGATAGCGCTTTTTGTCTGAAGGGGAGCAGGTGGTCTATCTAACGGCAAGCGGAATCCTGGGGACGCTCAAGGCTCTTTTCCGATGGCTCACCGATTTCGCCCTGGGATTGGGAGGGCCGGGGCTCTTCCTGCTGGCCATGGCCGATTCCTCCTTTTTGTCGGTGCCCGAAGGCAACGACATTCTGATCGTGGTCAAATCGACCGGCCAAGGCTGGGCCTTGATGTCCTACTTTGTCCTGATGACGGTGGCCGGTTCCACCGTAGGCTGCTCGATGCTCTATTCGGTGGGCCGCTGGGGCGGCAATGCGGTCCGCAGCCGTCTGAACGCTCAACGCGTCGAAGAAATTGGACGCATCTACGCCCGACGAGGACTGTGGACCATTGTCGTGCCGGCCGTTTTGCCGCCTCCCATGCCCTTCAAGATCTTCGTCCTGTCCGCGGGGATCTTCCGCGTCCCCTTTCCCCGATTCGTGGTCGCCATTTTGGCGGGGCGGTCCATCCGCTACTTCATGTGGGGTGTCTTGGCCGTGCTTTACGGCGAAGCGGTGCATAAATTTCTGGTGAACAACATCCAAACCGTCGGCATCATTGCAATAGGGGCAGTCGGCGCCTTGATGGTGATCATGATGTACCGTCATTTCCGTCGCAGGCGCGTCCGCTTGCTGGGAGAGAAGGTTGGCAAGGCCTCCACCGGCGTGGCTCTTTTGCTGGCCCTCAGCTTGGTGAGCGTCCAATGCAAAGTCAAGCAGACCCGCTCTGTCGCCATTCCTTCGGCCCACCTCGAAGCCCGCAGTGCCAGCCTGCAAGAGCTGGTCGAATTGGTCAACCGGCGCTACGCCGGATTTGAAAGCCTGGCCTTGGCCAGCCTGGAGGTGGAGTTCACGGGAGAGGTCAAAGAAGGCGCCTACATCCAGCAAGACAAGTATCGACGCGCCAACGGGGTCTTGATCGCCCGTCGGCCCGACGCCATCTATTTCAATATCAAAAACCCCATCGGAGGCGCTTCCCTGGCTGCCATGGCTTCGCAGGCCGGCCTTTTCCAAATCTATATTCCACGGGAAAAGAAGTACTTCACCGGGCGCACCGGAATCGTTTTGGAGGAGGAGGAAAAAGACCCCCGCCTGAGTGTTCGCCCCCACCACCTCTTGCCCGGATTGCTGGTGGAGCCCCTGCCCTGGGCGAAACCCAACTTTTTTCTGACTTTAAGGGAAGACGGGGACGCTCGATTCAAGTATTATGTCATCTCATTGGTGCGTGCCGAGCCCGGCCGGGCCGTGGGAGAATTGCTGCGGGAACTGTGGATCGAGCGCAGCAGGCTGGAGCTGGTCAGGCAGCGTTACTATAGGAACGGACGGGTGGAAGCTGAGGTCCGCTACCGGGAAGCGGCGGACGTAGAGGGCAAGCTGATCAGCACTTGGATTGACGTGGCACGTCCATTGGACGGGTACAGCATGACGTTTGAGTTGAAGCAGCGGGATATCCGTATCAACGCCAGCCTCAGGGAGGGAACCTTCGATGTGCCCCGCCCCCCCGGCGCCGAGCTGATCGTGGTGGGATCCGACTCAGGCGTGCCTCCGCAGCAGCGCTAAGGAGCCGTCAGGAAATAAAATGCCCCAATTTGCCCGCTCAGATTTGGGTCGGATTCGGCTTGTTCCGATTGAGCAAGCCCGCAGGAATAGCTGGCCCGAGGATGAGGCGAGCATACGCGCAGTTAATTCCTGACGTGCTCTTGATTCCGCCGAGTGACGACAATGGTTAAACTGATCGTTGCGAACCTTCGCGAAAGGCCCACACGGACCTTCGTCAGCGTCCTGGCGGTTGCCTTGGGGGTGGCGCTGGTCCTGGTGTCGGTGGGCCTGGCCAACGGCCAGTTGACCGATCACTCGACCCGCATCCAAAAAGTAGGCGGCGACCTGATCCTTCAGCCCCCCAACTCTTCCCATCTGCTCATGCTCAGCTCGGCCTCAATGCTGGTCAACCTGGACCGGGTGATCCGCAAGATCGAGGGGGTGTCGGACGTGACCCCTCTGCTGGTCCAGATGGATGGCTTCAAGCAGCTGTACGGCGTGGATCCCATTTCCTTCCAGCACTTCAATCCCAATCTGAAGTTCTTGGAAGGGCGCATGCTGCAGACTCGCGACGAAACAGTGGTCGACACCATCTACGCCGAGCACAACAACGTCCGACTGGGGGACTTGCACCCCCTGTTGGGCCGCGAATTCCGAGTCACGGGCATCTTTGAGGCGGGGACTGCCGTGCGGGTCCTCATCCACTTGGAAGAGGTCCAATTCCTGAACGGGACGCCCGGCAAGTGCTCGGTCTTTTTCATCCGCACCGCCGACCCCTCCATGATTCCCCAGGTCGAATCGGAGCTGCAGGGAATATTCGAGGACCATACAATCACCCGCAGTTCCAAATTGCAGGAGATATGGCAGTCGAATACCCCCTTGTTCAGGCCCTTCGTCATCTCGATCGTTTCGATTGCAGTCGTGGTGAGCTTTTTAATCATTTTGCTGTCGATGTACTCCACCATCACCGAGCGGACCAGGGAGATCGGAATCCTCCGTTCCCTGGGGGCTTCGCGCGAATTCATCATCAAAATGATCCTCAAGGAGTCGTTGCTGATTTGCGGAGCAGGGGTTGCATTTGGTTTCGCATTGCGTATGCTGGGCATCTACCTGGTCGGGCAGGCCTTTCCGACTTTGCCCTTTGATACGCCGCTGGCGTGGAAGGTGGGAGCGCCGGCCATGGCCGTCCTGGGAGGTACTCTGGGCTCCTTTTACCCGGCTTTCAAGGCCGCCAGGCTCGACCCTGTGAGGGCTCTGGGCTATGAGTAAGACAATGCTGGATATTGTCAAGAAACAGGATTTGCTGGTCGTCGAAGACCTGCACATGATCTACAAGTCAGGCAAGATCGAGTCGCCTGCTCTACGCGGGGTGTCCTTTCGGGTCAAGGCGGGGGAGTTTGTCGCCATTATGGGGCGAAGCGGCTGCGGCAAATCGACTCTGCTGCACATCATCGGAGGCTTGCTGACCCCCTCTTCGGGCAAGGTTCTCATCGACGGCGAGAACATTGCCAAGATCCGGGACCGGGAGAGGACCGAGATCCGCCGCACCAAGATCGGCTTCATCTTCCAGCGATTCAACCTCTTGCCCACTTTGACGGCCCGCGACAATATCGAATTGGCCGCCCGGCTGCGCAAAAACGGGCACTTCGACCTGGGCGCCGCACACGAACTGCTGCGCCTGCTCGGCCTTCGCGACAAGATGCACCACAAGCCCTCGGAACTGTCGGGAGGCGAGCAGCAAAGGGTGGCCCTAGCCCGTGCCGTGATCTCCCATCCGGCTCTCTTGCTGGCAGACGAACCCACCGGCAACCTGGACTCGGTCAATGCAAAGATGGTCCTGCAGATGCTCAAAGAGCTCAACAGCCGCTACAATCAGACCATCCTCATGATCACCCACGACCATGAAGCCGCCGGCTACGCAAACCGGATCATCGAAATGCGTGACGGGCAGCTGGTGGAACGGGTCCAAAACAACACCCTGGCAATGGCTTTCCACATGGCGTCGGCTTCAAGTCAGAGAAGCTTTTGCTCCATGGCGTAGAACATGTTCT
>JANQFM010000959.1 GCA_028277865.1 Acidobacteriota bacterium | reverse complement strand
GGAGGGGAGGGGATGCGCTATTTTTTGGCTCCACCGATTCTAGCTTTCCAGTCGTGGGCTCCGCCGGGGCAGGCCCGGCGGCGGCCCAGAGGGGCTGCTCGATTCGATTCCTCCCACGGGGACTCCGCGAGTGATTCCCCAGGCATGCGCTTTTAAACTTCCCACTTGCCAACCCTGTCCTCGAAGCGGAGGCCCCTCTTGAGCAATTGCAGGAACCGGCGGCGGGGGATTTGGCGGGCGCCCAGGCGGAGCAGGTGGGGGGAGGGCAGTTGGCAATCGATGAGGTCGAATCCCCATTCGATCATCAACTCAGACAGCCTTGCCAGAGCCACCTTGGAAGCGTTGGGCTGAAGGGAGAATTTCGATTCGCCGAAAAAAAGCCGCCCCAGCGAAACACCGTAAAGGCCGCCTGCCAGTTCGCCCTCCTTCCAGCACTCCAAAGAGTGCGCGTAGCCCATTTCGTGCAGGCGGCAGTAGGCTTTGATCATGCCCGAGGTGATCCAGGTGGATTGGCGTCCCGGCAACGGATTGCGGGCGCAGCGGCGGATGACGTCCGGGAAAGCCTGATCGGCGCTGACTTCGAAGCGCCTCTGGCGGATGACCTTGCGCAGGCTGCGCGAAATTCGCATCTGGTCCGGGAAAAGAACCAGGCGCGGATCGGGGGACCACCAGGAAATCGGAGTGCCTTCCGAAAACCAGGGAAAGATCCCCTTCCGATAGGCCAGCAGCAGACGCTGCGGCGACAAGTCCCCTCCGAAAGCCAGCAGCCCGTCTTCTTCGGCCAACTCAGGAGGGGGAAAGGCAAGCTCTTTGCCGAGCAGAAGAACAGGCATGGCGGCAGGGGAGGTTGTCAGTTGTCAGGGATGAGAGTGGGACGTTCAGTTTTGCAGGTCAACTTTTCACTTTTTGGGCGGGCTTCTTTTTAGGAGCTTTTGCATCGCGTTCCTTGAACTCGAATTCCAGCTTATTCTTGTTTGCCCGGACACGCACTTGCCCGCCTTTTTCCAGGCGGCCGTAGAGGAGTTCGTCCGACAGGCGATCCTTGACTGCGGTCTGGATGAGGCGGGCCAGGGGGCGGGCGCCGAATTTGTCGTCGTAGCCGTGCTTGGCCAGCCATTGGCGTGCCGACTGGTCCAGATCGAGCTTGACCTTCTGGGGGATGAGCTGCAGCTGCAGTTCGGCAATGAACTTGTCCACCACCTTGAGGATGATCTGCGGCGACAGGCTCCTGAAATAGATGATGGCGTCCAGGCGGTTGCGAAACTCCGGGCTGAAGGCCTTTTCGAGCGACTTGTTGACCTTGCCCTTGACGTCGCTGTCCTTGCCCGACTCAAACCCGATGGCCTCAGAGCTGAGGGCGCGGGCGCCGACGTTGGAGGTCATGATCAGGATGACGTTGCGAAAGTCGGCCCGGCGTCCGGTGTTGTCGGTCAGGGTAGCACGGTCCATCACCTGCAACAGGACGTTGAAGATCTCGGGGTGGGCCTTCTCGATCTCGTCCAGCAGGAGCACGGAATGGGGGTGCTTGCGCGTTTCCTCGGTAAGCTGGCCGCCTTGGTCGAAACCGACATAGCCGGGAGGGGCGCCGATGAGGCGGGCCACCGAGTGGCGTTCCATGTACTCGCTCATGTCAAAGCGCATGAAGTGAATTCCCAGCGAAGCCGAAAGCTGGCGGGCCACCTCTGTCTTGCCGACTCCGGTGGGCCCTGCGAAAAGGAAGCATCCCACGGGTTTCTCGGGGTTGCCCAAGCCGGCCCTGGAACGCTTGATGGCGGTTGCCACGGCGCGCAAGGCATCATCTTGGCCGAAGACCGTGCGCCGCAGATCGTCCTCCAAAGCCCTGAGCCGTTGGCGGTCCGAGGAGTTGACGCTGCGGATGGGAACCTGGGCGATGTCGGCAACGATGCGTTCGACGTCGCGCGGCAGGACAGCCTTGCGGGGGCGCCGCTCGGATACCAGCCTCAGCCGGGCGCCCGCCTCGTCGATCACGTCGATAGCCTTGTCGGGCAGGAATCGGTCGTTGATGTGCTTGTCGGACAGCTCTGCTGCGGCGCGTAAGGAACTGTCGGTAAAGCGGATGCTGTGAAACTGCTCGTAGCGCGACCGCAATCCCTTGAGAATCTGGTAGGTCTCCTGCAGGCTGGGCTCGCGGACGTCGATCTTTTGAAAGCGCCTGGAAAGCGCCCGGTCGCGTTCGAAGTGCTTTTTGTACTCCTCATAGGTCGTCGAGCCGACGCAGCGGATCTCGCCTGCAGCCAGCACAGGCTTGAGGATGTTGGACGCGTCCATCGAACTGTCTGTGGTGGAGCCGGCGCCGACGACGGTGTGGATCTCGTCGATGAAGAGGATGACGTCTTCGCGCTTGGACAGCTCCTTGAGCACTCCCTTCAGGCGCTGCTCGAAATCGCCCCGAAACTTGGTGCCCGCCAGCATGGCCGGCAGGTCGACAGACAGAATGGAGGCATTCTTGAGGACAGCGGGGACCCGTCCCTCGAAAATCCGCAGGGCCAGCCCCTCCACCAAAGCCGTCTTGCCCACTCCCGGATCGCCCACGTAGATGGGATTGTTCTTGCGCCGCCGACAGAGGACTTGCACGGTGCGGCGCAATTCAGGGTGCCTGCCGATGAGGGGATCGATCCCGCCCTTGGCAGCCTTGGCCACCAAGTCGACAGTGTAGGCTTCCAAAGGGTTGATGCGCTGTTGGCGCCGGGCGGGAAAGTCCGGGCCGGGCTCCTCAGGCTCGGACACCACATCCCCCTCATCGTCGCCTTCCAGCTTGGAGACGCCGTGGGAAATGTAGTTCAAGACGTCCAGCCGCACAATGTCCTGGATACCCAAGAAATAGGCGGCGTGAGAGTCCTCTTCTTCCAGGATTGCCGCCAAGATGTCTCCCGCATCCACCTCTTTCTTTCCCGAGTTGTAAAGGTGGGTGAACGCACGGTGCATGGCCCGTTCGAAGGCGACTGTCTGCTCCATGACATATTCGCCTTCTCCCTCGACAGGAGTCAGATCCTGCTGCAGGAATTCCTCAAGCTGGCTCTTCAGCTCGTCGATGTCCGCACCGCAGTGCAAAAGAATCTCATGGCCGTAGTCGTCGTCGATCAGCGCCAGCAACAGATGCTCCACGCCGAAGTA
>JANQFM010000953.1 GCA_028277865.1 Acidobacteriota bacterium | reverse complement strand
TCCTTGGCTGGATCCGGGAGACGCCGGACCAGATCGGGCACCTGCTCTGGTGCCTGCTGCGACAGCAGAATGGACAGCGCATGCCTGATTTCGTTCTCGCTGCAAGCTGATAGACTCTTCGCCTTCTTCATGCGATCCAGAGGCGGGCACAGGCAAAGCTGCAAAACCGAATCCTGCTTTATGCGCACGTCTGCTTCCAGCTGAAGGCTCCCGCCCATTCCTTTCCAGCGCCTAGCGAAGCGTCCCAAGATCCTCTCTCTCCAGCGGCCCTGCAGGCGCTGTCTGAGCCAGACCGGGACAATCAGGCGTTCGATCCTCCCGATCAGCCCCCAGGCCCGCCGCTAGCCAAACAGCCGTACCAGGCCCGTGGTTGCGCAAAGAGACCAGCGAACCGGATGCTGCAGCTTTCCCCTCACTTGCCAGGGAAGCCTTTCTAGGGCAACCGTGATCCAGGGGAAGAGGCGGTGCCAGTGTTGCATCAGATCGTGGCGGGCGCTTTCGGATTCGGCTTTTGCCGGGAGGTCAACGACCCAGTCCGCAAATGCGGCCGCCTGACGGCAGCGGAACCGGAATCGCCGCTGGCGAGTAGGGCAATCCCCGATCAGCAAGGAATCGAGCCGGGAAAGCAGCAGGGACAAAACTTCCTCCCGGCGCTGCCAGCCAACGGATTCCAGCTCTGCGATGCGCAGCGCCGCTTCCTGACATTCGGTCAGTGCCATCGAACGGTCGGCCTGAGCCCCCAACTGAGCCAGAAGCAGAAAAGTCGATGCCAGTCCTTCCTCCGATCTGGGGGCGGCTTGTGCGTTGCGCAGGGGCAAGACAGCCGCCTCACGATCTTGGCGCATATCGCCGAAGTGCGTTTCTTCGAAGCAGAGGGAATGCAGGGCCAAGTCCGCCAGAGCTTCAATCTGACGCGCCGGCTGGCTGATTCTTGTCGAGTATTGCCGGGCCAGCTCCAAAGGCTCCAAGGGAGCTTCGTGAAGAATGGACAGGGAGTGCCTCTCATCCAGGGCACTGTCGGCCGTCGCGATCGATTCGTAGACGGTCTCGGGCCGAAGGACTTGGCCCTGCTCTGCTTGCCTGTCCATCAACTCCATTCGGGCACTCAGACGGAGCGGACCCGGCTGGACTTGGGGGATGAGTTGGCTGGCGGAGCCTTTCCACAACTGGGCGACTGCCAATCGCAGTTCATCCACCTCTTGCGGCATGAGGATCTTGGTCGCCTGATCCAGCGCATCCAGCTTCTGGTCCCAGGCACACAAGCGGCTAGCCGCTGTCACAATGACTTCCCGGCGCAGCTCAAAGGCATAGGCCTCCGTCCGGCTTACTCCGGCAGCGCAAGCCTCGGCGGAAATCAATATTTGCTCCAAGAGATTCTTATTTCCATGCCGGGTCAGGCATCGCAACGTTGCAGGAGAGCTTTTAGGTGCCCAGAGGACGTTCTGGAGTTGGACCTCCAGCTGATCGGCATGGATTTCACCGATCAGATTGAGGAACCCGCACAAGTCCCGGTCGCACACTGAGTAGCGCAATTGAAGCAAGCATTCAGCCGCGGCAGCGACGCCCTGGGCACGCCAGAGCGATTCGTTCGGCCAGGCCTCCAGCAGCCTCAGGCTCCAATGCAAACGGTCAGAGCCAGGGTCGAGCGCAGCCACGGCTTGGCGGGCGGCCAGTGCGGAATCGGCATCCTTGCGCTCTTCCAGCCTGATGACGCGTATTGCGGCTGCCGTAGTCTTGTCCCCGGCTAATAGAAGCCACTCCTCCAGCCGTTGCGGGGCGAGCGCTCTCCAGAGGCCTCGGCCTTGCTCGACCAAATCAGCCTTCCAGGCCACGCGGACTCCGAGTTCCCGCCACAAATCGGGCTCGATTTCTGCCAGCATCTCGGGATGCCGAGACAGCACCGCCACCCGGATGCGCCAGGCGAGAAACCTCCCGCCGGGCAGGGAGGATTCCACCCGATCCAAGAATGGGTCCGATATCCGAATCCCCCTTTTTGCCAACCGACTAGGCAGGAACTGCGCCAGAGCCTCAAAGTCGCCGACGACGGAGAGGATTTCCCACAGGAGTGGATCGTCCAGAGGGCTGCTGCACAGCAAGCCGTCGGCAATCGCCGATGCGGCTTCCCGGAAGTGGCCGGGCCAGCTCTCGATGCGGTCGAGCCAGCCGCACCAGCGATCGGCCCATTCCGAAGCCAGCCGACTTGAAACCGACTGCAACGCCTGGGACCACTGTTTTGCCTCAGATGCCTCCCCGGGCAGAGGGCAGGAATCCAGATCTTCACGGATCTGAATCAACAGGGGCCTGAAGTTGCGCCCTTCATCCCTCAGGGCCGCAGCGATGACAGCCTTCGCCGATGCGCGGTTGGCCGAACCGGGGATCTGACGCGCAATATCCAGGGCGAAGTCCTCGTAACCGGATCGAACCAAAGCCTGCAATGCGGCCGCATCGTTGAGTGCTTCCGCTATGCCGCGCAGGTTGGCGCCCATGACGGCGTAGCGGATGAACCGGCGCCAGTCCTTTTTCTTGATGGCCGCGGGAAGGGCATGGGACTCAATCGTCCGGGAGCACTGCTCGAAGCCGGCGAAGTACTCCGCCTGTTCGATCAGATAATCCGTCGCCTCGATCAGGTGGAAAAGTTCGCTGAATCGATTTGTCTCGTAAAAGTGCTCACAAACGTGCAGCAGGCCGTAGCTCTCTATTTCGTCATTGAGCCTGTCCTGCCGGGAACCCTGCACGGCTGTTGCCGAGTTCATCGATCAGTTCTCCATCTGCCTGCTTTGCGCCCTTCGCGCCTGACACTCGCTCCGGGCTAGGCTCGGCCATTCGCTTGACCCAGAGCCATCAAGGATAGACTCGAAAACTCGCCCGATGTGCAGCCGCAGGCCCAAATGGACCGGAACCTCCCCCGCTTTCGAACTTTTGGGGTCCATATAGGAGCGATCCTCCGCTGTGGAGAAGTTGTTTTCGCCGAGTTCACGATTTCCTCATCTTCCTTCCCAGGGAGCGGGATGTGGCCGTTTCGGAATTGCTGCAAACATTCATGCAATGGACCAGGCTGAGTGTCTTGGGAAGCTGGGCTTCGCTGATCGCTCTGGCGGTCGGCGTGTGGGGCTTCGTTCGGATCCGGACGGTGCGCGGCAATCTGCGCAGGTTTCAAAGCTTCGTCCAATCGCAAATAGGCCTCCATGATGTGCTGCACCATGTCAGGTTAACGCGCAAGCACATGGAGAAGACAATTGCCCGAAAACGACCCAATGCGTCGGTCAGAGGCAAGCTCAAGCTTCTTCGAGGGCTGACAGAATCGGAAACACGGCTTGAGAATTACCTGTTGATGTGCTACGGCATCCGCAATTCGAGCCCCAATGCCTTGTTGAATGCAGCCAAATACTACCGAAGGACGGCCAGCATCTCAGAAGCCATCATCTACTACGAGCGGGCCAGGCGAGCTTCCGACGATTTGCGCCACTTTTCTGCCGATGAGATCGAGGAGTATCTCAAAGGGCTGCAGTACTGCTACCTGGTGGCCTGGGAGATCGAAGAGGCTGGCCGGATCGGCAGGGTCGCTGAAAAGAGCCAGATGGGTTGCTGCATCCCCCAGAAACGGATCCAGAATTACCCCTGGCTCTACTGCGCAGGCGCATCGGCGAAGTTCTTGGTCATGAGCCTGATCGTGGTCATCCGGGGCAGCAGGAAGAAAGGAATCTATCCCCCCAAGCCTTTGTGATCATGAGGACTCGACCTAGTACAGCTAATTCAAAGGAAGCGCTCGTCATTGAGCCTGGCAAACACCACCGTCGGCGATGAAGGGGAGTATCTGGTCAGGTGCCTATGAAGGAATACTTGCCTGCGCCGAGAATATCCCAGAAGACCCCATTCAGTCGTGCTCGCAGCCGCAACAGCGTAATGAGGTCGTCCTGGTGGGAGAACTGGGAACCCGCCGATGCCGGCTTCTTGATGGGATTGATCCTTCCAGTGGCCGCTGTTCCCTTGGAACTGGCTCTGTGGCGCATCGACTACCAGCTCTGGTCGTCCCTCGATTTCCTGGGGGAGTTGGACGGCCGATGGATCTTGCCCCTGCTGGGAGTCGTCCTGCTGGCCAACGGCTTTTTGGTCGACCGCCTGCTGATGCGCAAGAGTCCGCAGGAAAAACGGCTTCGGCCCTGGATGCGCTGGTTGCACTTTTGCATGGCAGGGATACCCTTTTTGGGGCTCTACCTCATCGGATTCTGGAAGTCCATGGCCCTGCAAAGCCTGAGGTGGGCTTTCCAGCCCGCTAGCAAGCGGGAAGCAATACTTCTTCGAGACCCCAGTCGTCAGGAGGGCTGGTCATCCTTCTTGCTGCAATGCAGCCGTAGGCTGGACCATTGGGTCCGGCACATCGAGGGAACGGGTTGGTGGGCGGGCTGGATCTTCGCCGTCAACTCGGCCTTTCTTCTGCTGATCAGCAGTTGGGCAGCTGCCCTGCGGCCTATCCCCCCGGGTCGCCGGGCCATCGCCATCGGGCTGACTGCCGCCTTTCATCTGGTGGCCTTTGTCGGCATCCGGCAGTATTCGGTTCGGTTGGCAAAGAAAGTCGACAGCCCCACCTTGCGAACCTGCCTCAAAGCGATCCCTATCGGATGGCTAATGCCCCTTCCCGGGCTGCCGCTCATTCTCTTTGCCGTGCTGCTGACTCTGGAGAAGCAGGGACTCCGTTCGGAGACATTGACTTCAGCGGCATACCGACCCCGTCAAAGCGCCTCCAGGCTGGAAGCCTGGACCCGCCATAATGAATCAGGCCACGGCAGCCGTTGGTGGAGGAGAAGCCCGCTTCTTGGAGGTTCTTCCAAGCAGATAGCACCCGGAGTGCATACCCAGCGCCTCCGGATCTTCTTCCGCGCCAAGACTCTGATGCTTGGTTTGGATGGTATCGGGTTGGGATATGTCAGCGTGACCTTGGCTCGGCATTGGCCCCCGGCCTGGCCCTGGATGCGAGGTGTGCTGCTGTTTGGCGCACTGCTTTGCAGCATCATCGCTTTGCTGGCCTGCCTGGCTTCTTTGCAGGGATTTGTGGCTTGGATGCGCCGCCATTCTGAGGTACAGGAATCCAATCTGTTTTCCTCATCCGGTTATTTGGCGGCTGCCGCCAGCATTTTTCCCATTGGGCTGCTGGCAGGAATTTATTTGGCCTTTGGGCAGACCAAGGCGGCTGGAATCCTGTTGGGGATTGCTCCGGCCTTAGCCTGCCTCTTCGGAGGGCTTTGGATGATCGTCGGCTCTCTTTTTCCGCACAAGCCAAGCGGCGAAGGCACGCTGACCACAGCCTCCTGGTTTGTGTTGGCGGTTCTAGCGCAAGGTGTGGGACTGCTGTTCGTCCTTGGGGACGGGATTGCCGACTGGGCAACCTTCGCAGTGGTTGCAGCTGCGGCGATGACGCCATTTGGGCATGCAGCTTTGGCCTCCGCCTTTCTGGGCTGGGTGCTCCTGCCATTTCGTTTCAGGGATCTGCATAGCCCAATTCTGCCCATCCGTCTCAGTCGGCCTCTGTGGGCTGCAACGGTCGCTGCTTTCCTGCCCTTGGGAGGCCTGGCCGTTCCCTGGTGGGTGCATTTCCGACGAAAGAACTGGGCTGACTATCAAAGCTTGTGGGCAGGTTTGAACCAAGGCGAGGAAGCAGAGAGTACACCATGACTTGGCAAACCCAGTATACAAATCTGAAAGAGCAGTACTATTTCAGTCATAGCACAGCCCACTTCTATGATGAGGGAGAATGGTCGGAGCTTTTCGAGCTGATCGACGACTACGACTTCCTCGCCGAGCAGGCCGACTTCTTCAACGGCTTCCAGGAGTGTTCTGCAACCGTCGAAAGCCAGGCCATCCCGGCAGCCATCAAGAATCAGGATTGGGCGCGCTTTGTGCGCTACTCGGTTGTGGGCCTCAACTTGAGGGGCTTGGCCGAAGAGCTGGCCCAGCCCGAAATCCTTCAAGCCCTGGCGCAATCTGGACGCCTTGACTTGGCCCAGGATTTGGCAGCCCAGCTCTCCGACCCGCTGCGCAAGGCCATGGCCCGATCCATCCTGGCCCATGCCGATCGCGATCGGGATCCCGCCGCTTTCCGCACAGAGATTCAGGAGCTGCAATCGGATCTCGACTCGGTCCCGGCCCCTTCCGATGATCGAGAGGCAGGGCAGCTTGCACACTGCCTGCAAAGAATCGCCTCCAAGCTGGCACCCGATCTGCAAGCCGGTTGGGCAAGGTGGATCGGCATGCTGCGCGATTGGCCCCGGCAGGCCCTGCTTGTCCAGCAGGCTATCGCCCAGTGCTGGGCTCAGCGGCAAGGCTTCGAGTCGCCTCAATTCTGGAAGGCAGTCGAGCAGATCAACTCGCCTCATGCTTTG
>JANQFM010000922.1 GCA_028277865.1 Acidobacteriota bacterium | reverse complement strand
ACCTTGGGCATCGGAGTCGATTACGCCATTCACTTTGTGGAGCGCTTCCGGGCGGCTCGGGCCGCAGGGCGTCCGGCCCCCGTCCCTTCGGCGATGCGCTGGGCCGGCCCGGCCATTGTCATGGATGCCGCGGCTGTGGCACTGGGCCTGGGCTTGCTGACGGTCTCGCAAGTCCCCGCCAACGCCCGCTTGGGGCTTTTGGCCGCCTTTGCCCTCACGGCAGGATGCCTGCTCACCCTAGGCGGACTGGGCGCCCTGCTTTCTTTGAGTCAGGGGGGCAGAGCGGAGAGAGGGGCCGTGCCTTGAACCAACCCCAAGCGAGGCAGCGCCTCAGACCGGAGACGGGAAGCCACAGAGACACCGCTGCGACACAGAGATCAGAGAGCCTCTGATTCTTCTCCGTGCACTCTGTGCCTCGGTGGCAAAACTTGACTCAAATGTGAAGAATGCTGCAAGCCTAGCGGCCTAGTTGAGGCCATGATCAAGTACCTCAAGCCGTGGCAGGAATTGCCCCACGACGAGTTGACACTGCGGGTTGTGGCTCAGGTGCGGCGCGAGTTCGGCGCCTTCGTCGAGCCCCTCGCAATGCACGCGGCCGTGCCGCCGATCCTGGCCGCAACCTGGAGTTCCCTGCGCGAAGCCATGCTGGCAGGACAGGTCAGACGCAGCCTCAAGGAGGCGGTGGCCGCCGTGGTGTCGCAAAGCAATCGGTGCCCTTTTTGCCTGGACGCCCACACCATCATGCTTCACGCCTCGGGATCAGCAGACGAAGCGCTGGCCTTGCGCCGGGGTGTAAAGAACCCTTTCAGCGATCCTCAAAAAAAGGCCTTGGCCGAGTGGGCCGCCGCCACAGGTACACCCGGCCACCCGGCCCTGAGCAATCCTCCCTTCGATTCCCGGCAGGCGCCTGAGATGATGGCCACAGTTTTCTGCATGCATTACATCAACCGAGTGGCTCAGGCCCTGCTCAGCGACTCGCCCGTCCCCATTTCGTTTTCGCCCCTCAAACGTCTCAGCCTTTGGCTCTCCGGCTACTATTTCGCTTCCAGCGTTCGGGCCAAGCGCCGAGAAGGCGATTCCCTGAGCCTGCTTCCCATGCCCACGCAGGCCGACGGACTGGAGTGGGCCCGACCCGCACCAGCAATCCACCAGTCCCACTCAGCTCTTGTTGAGGCCGTCGAAGAAGCGTCGCTGCCCTATCTTGGAGATGAATCGAAGAGTCGCATCCTCAAGGCTATTGAGGAGTGGCTGGGCCAACAGATGCCCCTGGGCAGCCAATGGATCGAGCAGGCACTTGAAGGGCTGGCCGCAGACTGCAGGCCCGCTGCCCGAATGGCCCTGCTGGCCGCCTTGGCCTCATACAGGATTGGAGAAGACGAAGTTGCCGCTTTCCGGAAACGCTGGCCATCCGACCCTGCGCTGCTTTCCGTGCTGGCTTGGGGCAGCCTCCAGGCCACCTGCCGCTTGATCGGAAGGATCCAGCAGCAAGGGACCGGCAAGCGGGAGGAGGAGTAGGGAAGAAGTTTTCACCCAAAAGCGCGGAGACGCAGAGGAGGAAGAGGAGACAGGAGAAGGGGTCAAAGCCTTTTTCCCGCCTCATCTTCCTCTCTGCCCTTTGCGTGAAGCCTCTGGATCAGGCCTCCACCTGCACACCCTTCCAAAAAGCCAGGTGGCCCTTGATTTCGGCGGCGGCCGGTTTGGGGTCGGGATAGAACCAGGCGGCGTCTTTGTTGGTTCGGCCATCGACCGCCAGATCGTAGTAACTGGCTTGTCCCTTCCAGGGACAGGCGGTGTGGGTGGAACTGGGCTGCAGGTACTCTTGATTGACCGAGTCGGGCGGGAAGTACTGATTGCCCTCCACAACAACGGTTTGGTCGCTTTGAGCGATTACTTTTCCATTCCAGCTTGCTCTTGCCATATTGCTCTCCTTTGCGCCAACAGGGTATCGATGCGGCCTGGAAAGGGTCAAACGAGGCTGATAACCGGCAGATTTGCACGCTGAGGACAGCAAGCCGTCAACTCTGCCTCAGAAATCAGTTAAGGCTTTCCCGGCAGGTGCCGATAAGAGAGTTGGCTCGGACACCGCGGTCTCCTCCCGGTTCCGAGCTGTCTCTCCTGCTCTGCAAGGCCGCAGTCATGGTGGCTGCGGCCCTTTCTATTTCCTACGAAAGGCAGCCACAGACCAGGCTTCGGGTTCCGATTCCTGCATATGGGCAGGGCTACGCATCCCTGCACACCCGAGACCATTCCCGGCTGTAGAGATCGGCCCGAACGGGCAAGTAGCCTGGGTATCGTCGCCGAGCGGAGGCCACTTCCTTGCGCTCCAGCACTGCAAAGGCAACCGGCTCTTCGGTTTCCAGCAAGATTTCGCCTCGGGGCGCCATGACCACCGAGGGGCCACCGATTCCGCTTTCGGGTCCGGGGCGGTTGACCGAGACGATGTAGGCGGTGGAAGTGATGGCATTTGCCCTGAAGACGACCGCCCAACGCTCGTAGGTCACCCGCTCGGTCGCCCGCGGAGCGATGATGGCCTCAGCGCCCAGCGCCGACAGGATGTGACTCCCGTTGGGCCGGTTGATGTCCGAGCAGATTTGCACGCCGAAGGGCATCCCGAAGTCTCGGACCACCGAAAAGGCGTTGATGCCCGGCTCATAGTGGCTGGTTTCCCAAAAGCCCTCCTCCTCGGGAAGATGCAGCTTCTGGTAGGCATTGACCAACTCTCCTTGGCTGTTGAAGGTGAGGGCTGTATTGTGCCGATGGCCGCTTTGCGGATCGCGCACGATCGCTCCTCCCAGCACCCCGATTTCGACAGAGCGGGCCATTTGGCTGAGAAGTTGGTGACGCGGCCCTTGGGGCGCCTCCGCATCCTCGTCCCGAACCTCTTTGCCGGCCGGCACCCAGGAATTGAGGGGCAGTTCGGGCAGGATGGCCATTGCGGCGCCGCGTCTCTTGGCCTCCGTCAAACGGCTGTGCAGCCGATCGGCGGCACCCACCCCATGGAAGACGTCGCGGATCAAAGCAACAGCCAAGCTGTCTTCGGTCATGGGCCAACATTATCCAGCTTGGGACGACGAATTCAATGCTGGGAGCCTAAAAAGAGCTGCACTACCTCTCGTTTTCTCGCCTAAGGGCAAGTGCGGAAAGGACTTCTGCGATTCCTCAAAAGCCTTGCTGCGAAAGTCAAATGGAGGTTTCGGGGCAGTGCCCCGGTGGGCAGTCAAGCGATACCGCCTACCGGGGCACTGCTAGCGCAGCCGACTGCTCTTCAGGGGATAGCAGGCGGGTGAAATACTCTTATGGGTTGAGGGAAAGAGTATAAGGGAAGGAACCCCGCCTGCTATATTGCATCATATCGTATCCGCCGCACATTTGCAATACAGTTCGTTTCCAAACAGAAATAGCTCTTTTGGCGGTCATTTTTCCAATTGGATCTTGTTGTGAACAAGAGGCGGCAGGAGGCTCGTGTCAGGTAATCGGCCAAGTCGTCAAGCGCATCCGCAGGTTGGCGAGGCATTTTTCCAGCGGCAGTGAAGTATCCAACCGGATGTGCTGGCCGGCGGCAAGCTCGCAGGCCGGTTCCCATCGAGAACGGAAAGCATCGAAGATTTCGCTGCGGCCGTCGCTGACGTCCGGTTGGCCGCTGCGCTGCCGCAGTCGTTCCAGGCAGAGCTTGCGAGGCGACCGGCATTCCACGAACGAGAAGGGAACGCCGAGGCGGGATGCCAGCCTGCGGATCGATTCCCTCTGATATCGGGAGCGGAAGGAGGCGTCGAGGATGACGGGCCGGTTCGAGGAAAGGACCGCCTCGGCCCGTCGCAGGATCTCCTTATAGACCTGTCTGCTGAAGCGGAAGGAGTAGGCGCCATGCCAGGCAGGCTGATGGAGCTTGTGGAGAGGGTCCAGGCCCAGCATGAACTTGCGGGTGCGGTCGCTGCTGATGACAGGGGCCGTCATCTCGAGGCTCAGCGCTTGAGCGACGGTGCTTTTGCCTGAGGCGATCGTGCCTCCCACAGCCACCAGGGAGGGAGGGAGCAGGGGCCTCCTTTCCGAGGCAAGGGCCAGCAGATAGTATCGCCGTGCCTCCCGGACGGCCTGTTGGCGAAGCTCCTTCAGGATGCCTGGACTTGCCGCCAGCATGGATGAAACCTTGCCGCGCAGGAAGGCACGGTAGCTTTCGTAAAAATCGACCAACGGATAGAAGTCGAAGTCGTTGGATTCCCGTGCGTATGCGGCCAAAAAAAGTTCGGCTAGGCCGGCCTGTCCCTGCCAGGCCAGATCCATGGCCAAAAAGGCCACATCCGAGCACACGTCACTGTAGCGGAAGCGCCGGTTGAATTCGATGCAGTCGATGATG
The DNA here is from genome assembly GCA_028277865.1 of Acidobacteriota bacterium. Lineage (GTDB taxonomy): Bacteria > Acidobacteriota > UBA6911 > RPQK01 > DATIPO01 > JANQFM01. Next base: position 4,076 of record JANQFM010000922.1, on the reverse strand, counting down.
CAGATAGAAGAGGGAAGAGTTGGTCCTTCTTTGTTCTCCTTCAGGGCATGGCGCCTGCCGATGGAGTCGGCCATGTAGATGTGCTCCAGGCGCAAATCGCCGTGGCAATCCCTAATCCGGCCGTCCCGAATGCGCCCTTCGAATTGCTGCTTTTTCTGATCCAAAAAACAGGTCTGCCATTGCTCAATGGCATCGGCTTGGTCCGCCGTGAGGTAGTGGCGGATGCTGTCGCGGGTTTGGGTGAAGTTCTCCTCCAGGTTTCTCCTCAGCGTCTTGAGGCTGCCGAAGGAAGCGATGGAGGGGCTGGTCTCGGACCGAGAGTGGAAAGCGGCCAGGCGGCGGGCGATGGCGCTGATTCCTTCCACACCCAATCGCCCTTCCTTCAATCGCTGGTCGCAGCGGTCACGATCCGGCAATCGGGCCATGTGGACGGCCCAATCCACCAGCTTGCCCGAACCTGACAGGCAGCGATGCCCGCAACGGTCAAGCGTGACAGGAACCAATCCCCGATAGACTCCCGGCGCCAGGCGCTGATTGAGCCGAACTTCGGCCAGGCAGGCACGGCGCCGCTTGGCGAGGCTGCTGAAGTCGAGGAACCCTAGCGAGACGGGCTTCTTGATCTTGAAGGCGTCTTGGTCGGTCAGGTAAACCCAGGAAATATGGGTCTCCCTGAGTTCGGCGCCTGACCGAAGCAGGTCTCGAAGCCGCAATCCGCGCTTTGCAGAACCTGCTTCCCGATCTTTCTTTTCGAGTGTCTGGATCATCTTCCCGGCACCGGTTGAAGGCACCCTGCTGATCCATTCTGCCTAGTTGCTGGCCTTGAACCAAAGCCTAGCGAAGCGAGGCAGCGCCTCTGACCGATCGCAGAAGGGCTTCGGGTACCAGGTTCCGGGTACCGGGTTTTCGGGATCTGGATTCTGGGATCTGGAACCTGGAGCCTGGAACCCGAAACCCCTGACTTGTAGCGTCCTAGGGCCAGTTCCACATCGGGGCCGAACCAGCATCAGGCGCTCACGGTATGGCGCAATTGCTCAATGCGCCGGGTGATCTGATCTCGGCTGGCCCGCAGGGCCTTGACGGCATCTTCCTGCAGCCTGCGGGTTGCTTGCTTTCCTTTTTCAAGCCCTTTGCCGCCCGCAGCCCGGCATTCTTCGAGCAGGTTGTCAACGCACTCGCCCAGATCTTCTCTCAGATCTTCGGCGCGGCGGCGCAGTTGCCGGCGCGTCTTGACGCCGGACTGAGGGGCCAGGAGAAGAGCGATTCCGGCACCCACCAACCCGGCGGCCCCAAGGAGCAATGCATTTCGGATCATAGAAGCATTTTTTTCTCTCATCGCTGTATTCTCCTAGCGAGGCAGCGCCTCAGACCGACCGCAGAAGGATTTCGGGTTCCGGGTTCCGGGTTTCGGGTTTTCGGGATTCGGACTCTGGAATCCGGAACCTGGGACCTGGAGCCCGGAACCACTGACCGCCGCCGGACCCCTCGCAGCCAAATTTGACACAATCGTCAAGAACCCTGAAACCCTAGCGGCCTAGACTGGACCGCGCTTTGGGCAGCCTCTCGAGCGCGGTCAGGAAACTCAAGCGTGAAAGCCCAAGTGGTGCAGCCTGAAAGCCCTGGACCTGCTATCCGTTCCGTCAGATTCAAAAGGAGATGGGCCGCAGTAGGATACGGATCTTGCGGGCTGCGTCCCGGTCGTTTCGTTTGTGGCTGCGCACCCATTGACTCAGGCGGCCAGAGTCAATGTGGAGGATCGAGCAGATCCAGTGGAAGCTGCCCGGAGTCTGCTCCGAGGAGGAAAACCACTCCAGGGCGTCGTCCCTCAAGTGCTCGTTCTGGCGCCTGGGCGGCGCCAGGGCATCCCAGAAGGCCTGTGCCAAGATCGCTCGGGCAAGGCTCTTCAAATTGGAGTCTGAACCATTGGCTCGCGGGTAGAATTCCTGAGCAGTGTTGACGGTGGCTTGCCTCATATTCTCCTCTCCTACTCTAAATGGATGTACGGCCATGATCGCTGTAGCAAGCAGCATGCCAATGCGGCCTGCGGCGTTTTGTGGTGGGGTGGCCTGAGCGCTCTGGCGGGCCCAGTGCCCAAGCCGGGCGCCGGCCGGGAGAATGGTATCCCCTCCAGGGAGGGATTTCGGGCCAAGCCCGAGTCCGCAGTGTGCCTCCAATATCGCAAGGCAAGCCCACTACCCTGCCGACCGATGCCAGCTTGCTTCGAGCACTTCGGGGGAGTGGTGATCTGCCTCTCAGATCGGCTTTGGCACGATGAAGGCGGGCAGGTTCTCGATGCCTTGCCGGTTGGGGCATATAGCCCTATTCGGTGGCCTTATTCCCCAAGTCGAGGGGGCTGATGGACGGAGGTATGAAGCAGGCCTTCCAACTTCTCGCCAGCATTCTCCTTCAGCCAACCGTGGCCCTCTTATCCCGCCTCGCCAATGGTGCCTCGATTGCTTGCAGGGCATCAGGCCTCGACGCTTTGCGAAAGCGGCCCAAGTGCCGAAGCGAATCTTTGCCGACGCTGAGTGTGAGGATCATGAAACTGATCATTTCATCACTAGCATCCCGTCCTGCCGATGCCCAGCCGGTCGAAATCGTGGAATGCAAAGGAAAAGGGCATCCCGACACGATCTGCGACAGCCTGGCTGAGGAGTTGGGCCTTGCCCTGACACGGTTCTACCGGGAGAAGCTGGGCATCATTCATCACCATAACGTGGACAAGGCATTGCTTTGGGCCGGTTCGGCGCAGCCGGCCTTTGGGGGAGGCAAAGTGCTGGAGCCTTGGGAGGTCTTCTTGTGCGGACGGGCCGCCCACCAAGTCGGTCAATGCAAGGTTCCACTCGAGGATCTGGCGCTGCAATCTTCCCGCAAATGGCTGCAGGGAAACCTGCACGCCCTGGACGTCGATCGCCATGTCCGCATCCGATCCCTCATCCGCCCCGGCTCTCCCGACTTGGTGGCGTTGTACCGGCGCCAGCAAGAGGAGGGCGTTTGGCTTGCAAACGACACTTCCTGCGGTGTCGGCCACGCCCCGGCCAGTGAATTGGAACGGGTGGCGCTGGAGGTGGAGAGGGAACTGACCTGTGCGGAATTCGTCCGGCAATATCCGGCGGTCGGCGAAGATGTCAAGGTGATGGGCATGCGCTATGGCGACTGCATCAACCTCACACTGTCCTGTGCCCTGATCGGCGCTCATCTCCAATCGATGGGCGACTATCTGGAACTGAAGCAGGTTTTGGCCGAGAGGGCTTTGGAGATTGCAGCCGGCGTCACGGCCCGTCCGGCCTCGGTTTCGGTCAATGCAGCCGACCAGCCTCGTTCGAGCCTGGTCTACTTGACGGTGACCGGAACCTCGGCCGAGGCGGGCGATGACGGTCAAGCAGGAAGGGGCAACCGAGTGGGAGGCCTGATCACTCCCTGCCGCCCCATGGTCATGGAAAGTGCCGCCGGAAAGAATCCGGTCACCCATGTCGGCAAGCTCTACAATATTGCAGCTAGCAGGATAGCCGCCGATCTGGTTGAAGAGGTCGATGGCCTGGACGAAGCCCATTGCTTTCTGGTCAGCCGCATCGGCAACCCGGTTCAACAGCCCCAGTTGATTCAGCTGCGCGTCCGCGCCAACGGAGAGCCGGCCAATGCCCTCCGTCAAGGAATTGAGGAGATTGTCCACCGTCACCTGGATGGCTTGGAGCGCTTGTGGGAAGATCTCCTGAAAAGGACAATCCGGCTCTTTTGAAGCCTGACGAGACGCTTAATTCAGCCAGAGGAGGTTTCCATTGAGGAATGTCCTCAAATAAGCGCATACCGAACGGATCCGGGAGTTTTGCGCAAAGCCGCAAAGTCGCAAAACCCAGAAAAGAGAAGAAAAAGAAAGAGCTTACAGATTCAGCCGGTGAAACTGATACGTTATGTGGCGCTCCCGCTTATGTGGCGCCCAGGCCTGATGCTCCCATTGGCTACGGGCCTTGGTTTTCCTAGCGCCACATAAGCAGTCAGGGTCAGAGCGAGCGAAGGAACTCCATCAAGCTTCGATCTTCGGACCAGGGTTTTCCGATTTGCTGTTGTTGGCCGGCTTC
>JANQFM010000890.1 GCA_028277865.1 Acidobacteriota bacterium | reverse complement strand
GCCGACAGTTCCATGTTAGCAGAAAGTCGCATCGATGAAGCGACGCCAGGGCCAAGTGCAGGGCATCGCCCGTCGGATCAGCGGGCATGACGTGCTGATTAATATATGCTTGCACGATGTCGCTGATTGCCGTCTCAACACTGAGGATGGGCAGCGTGCTGACCAAAGCCAGCGCCTCCGTCTGCTGCGGGAACAATCCCCTGCTCAACTCGTCAAGCACGGCCTCGCTGATGAACAGTTCGTATTCTGATCGAAGGCCGTCCCACCATTCTCGGGTCCATTGCCTCCGGGCGATCATGTCGGGTTCGTCCCGGACTTCGAAATAAAAGCTGGGGACAGTCGTTTCAACATAGACTCGTGAGCGTTCCATAAAAGCACCGTCCCGATGGATTGTCTCAGAGTTGGCCCAGCCTGTCACCACACCACCCTTGACCCGTAGGTGGAAGCAGACAGGCTGGTAGTCACATTCGGGGCTGGGATATGCGTTTCCCGTCTCTAGCCCAAGACTACCCGGTATGGGGATCCGATATCTTCGAACCTGGACGAGCTGGATCAGCTGCCATCGCCCTGTGGTGCCTGTGGACCTACTGCTTCGAGCGATTCTACTTCGCCCCCATGCTGGAGGTCTCCTCCCCCACCTAGCGATGCGGAATGACGACCCTGCTGGACCTGCTTCAGTTCCTCGTCTTCCGGCCCCTGCCCACCAGCAACATCACTGGAGGGAAGACCAGATCCGGGAGTGGATCGACTCCCGGAAACTGGTGGAAGAGGGGGTTGGACAATGAACCAGGATCCGGCCAATTACGCTCTTCCGCCTGCGGGAACTGGGAGAGTTTTACTCCCAGCGGCTGCTTGAAAAAGCACCGTTCAAGTGGAAGTTCACTCGGAGAGACCGGGACGAGTCGCCTCGGCCATTTGCGAGCAGATGCTGGAAATGCGGCCAGCAGCGGGAGCTGATTCCCCTCTGGCGGGTAGATCGTGAGAACTTTGGCCACGTGGCAAGGGCAACAGGCCTTGGCAAGCGCAGCCCGCCGCCATCCCGGCCAGCCACCCGGGCCAGGCTAGCCCGTCCTTGTGGCGAAGAAATAGGAATCCAGCCAATGCAGGCTCAGTAGCATCAGCCGTTCGGGCAGCGAATCTGTGTCGCGCAAGGACTGATGAGTGCCGCGCCCAACGCGCCTACTCGTGCCAGCCCGTGCCCACCAGTGGGTGTCATGCAGGGCATCGAAGACGAGCCGCTCGAATTCACGGCTTGCATTGGCGAATCGCCTGCCGAGCTGGAAGCTCTCGCCCGGCGAAAAGGAGCGCATCAGCGAGTTCGATTTTTCAGCGGGAGCTGGGGTGCCGTACACCTCTTCAATGAGTTGCCTGACCGTCTTTTGGCTCAGGTCCAATCGTTTGCCTCCTTGGTCCACAATATAGCTTCGATCACTAGTGTCCGGTTATAAGACCCATAGTTTCAACTGTTTAACGCTAACATAGTCGGATTCTGGCAAGGACCTTCTCGCAAGTTGTTGATAAATAACCACTTCTTCGGAAGACTGTCACGCCAAAACCTGGGTTCGGAGTGCAGATTCTGTGGGTTTTGGGCCGTCTTTCGAGGATCGCAGCGAGGCCCTGGATCTGGTTTTTTCCTTTCGTGGCGCATACTTGCGAGATGTACCAGATCGCCCATGACGCCTAAGAGGCCGTCTCTGAAATTCAAATGCGTCACACCCGTTTTCACCGCTAAACCCTTGTGAAAAGGAAGGTTCCGCTGTCTCTCCAGGCTCTCAACCGGACAGTAGTGAGCTTCGATAAGCAGCGATTCTCAACAGTCCATGAACAGACTAGCTCCGTCCCACTACTGATTCAGAACAGCTCTCCTTGAATCAGGCAAGCAATTCTACAACCCGTCGAGCCTCCGTAATTTGGGCCAACATTGGGCCAACATCGGAGAAATCGCGAGGAGCATGGCCACGATTCCACCAGCCCTGCCTCGGATTAACTTGTTGGTAATAAAAGGTTTGTATTTGGAGCTGGCGAAGGGGATCGAACCCCCAACCTGCTGATTACAAATCACTTGTGCTTTGGTTCCAGGTTGCCCAAGCAAATCTCAGACTGACTTACCAAATCGATTATTTTCACATGTTTATGCCGACAGCTTGCACCGGGTTGCCCCGTGTTGCACAATAGGAGCCCGTGTTTTCGTGCCCAACATTTGCCCAACATTTGGAGGCTAAGCGGTGAAAGCCAGATTGACAGTTCGGTACTTGGACGGCCTCAAGGTGCCCAGCGACGGGCCGCGTCATGTTGAGATTCACGACGAAAGCGGACAAGTGCCTGGAGCGACGTTTGGGGTGCGTGTCTCACGGGAGACTGGCCGCAAGACATTCTTCGTCAGGGTTGTCTTGCCAGATAGACGGCGAAGCAGATTGACGCTGGGGAGTTTTCCGACCTTGGGGCTTGCAGAGGCCCGCGACAAAGCACGGCGCATCGTCGCCAGCGTCAGCGACGGAGGCGACCCGGCAGGCGAGCGCAGAGAGTACCGTCAGGCACCGACTGTCGAGGACTTGGCGGATTTGTACTTGGATTCACCGCGTTTCGCCGGTTTGAGCGCTGCCACGCGACGGCAGTACAAGCAGGCGATCAAGAGTGAGGTTGTGCCTGCTGTCGGGGGGATTAAAGCTGCTGACATAGGCAAGGCCCAGATCGCGGCGATCCTGGACGCCATTCTGAAACGGGGCAGCAAGAACCAGGCAAATAGGGTAAGGGCGGCAGCATCGGTTCTTTTCAGCTTTGCTGCTGAGCGGGAGATTGTCGCTCGCAACCCCGTTGCTGACCTCAAGCCGCCGTCCAAAGAGCGGCGCCGTGAGCGGGTGCTCTCGGAAGCTGAAATCCGGCGTCTGTGGGAGGTTTCGAGCGAGGATGGCCTAGTGGTGGGCAGCTTGGTCAAAGTACTCATTCTGACGGCCCAGAGAACCCAGGAAACGGCTAGGATGAGGTGGGAACAGATTGAGGGGGACACCTGGTCGATTCCGGCGGCAGATACGAAGTCGGGCCGAGCGCATTCAATCCCACTGGCAGCAGAAGTGTTCGAAGTGTTGGAGCCGTTGCGGAAGCTATCGCAGGAGTGGGTTTTTCTGTCGCCATCACGACGCGGGAGCGGCCCGGTTCGTTGGATGGGCAAGGCTACGGTGCGGCTGCGCTCCGAGTGTGGCTTTGATTTTCGCCTGCACGACTTGAGAAGGACGGCTGCAACTGGCATGGCCAACCAAGGAGCTGCGGCAGAGACGCTTTCCAGAATTCTGAACCATGCTCCACGCGGAGTGCTCGCCCACTACGATCTGGCCGACCGAGAGCAATCTGTCCGCAGGGCTTTGTTTCGGTGGGCAAGCCATGTGCAAGCCGTCTTGAGCGGTCAGCAATCCAAGGTCATCAAGATCGGCTGAAGGGGGCGCGCCCTTAGATTAGTAACTCGGCCTGCTCCGGATACTCCTGGCAGAAACGGCGCCATGCTTGGTAGACAGACCGCCATTTCTTCTGTCGGCCTCCAGCCTCGACAGTTTTTTGCCCCACCCTTTCCCAGAACTCCGACGATTTGCGCTTGGGATGCCCCATCTCGTCAAGAACTTGGCAGTAGGCATCGCGGAGTCGGACTTGGTGCTTTGAGAGTTTCGAGTCAGATGGCCTAGTGCTGACTTGAAGTGCACCCCGCGCATAGTCCCCAAGTTTCAAGAGCAAGTCGTTCGAAATCTCGCGGCAGTGTATTTCGGCAGAGATTGAGCGATAGTGGGAGTCCTTGAGAGTTATGAGGACTTCTTTCAACCATGCACGGGGGTTCAATCTGACGGTCATCGGCGGAAGATGGGGCCGCTGGCCTGTGAGGATGTAGTGAGTGATCAGCACTTCGGGAAACCCCGTCCAGCCGGAGATTCTGCGGGCATGCTCTGCAAGGCGCGGGAGAACGGGGTCAAGGCAGGTCTCGAAGGAAACCGGTGCCCGGCCTCCAATGTAGCAGTTGATCTCGGAGCAGTCGTAATCGATGAATGCACGGCGTCCCCAGCCCTTCAACTCAGACAGGCGTTTCAGAATCGGTTGGGCTTGCGTTTGCAGCTTGTCAATCTCTTCGCTGCCGCCACTGTCCAGGTTCTGCAAATGTTGGTCGAGATAGCTCTGGCGAAGCGGTTTCAGCCAATCGCCAACGGCTGCATCGTCCTTGAAGGGCGGTTCAGTTGAGCCAAAAAGCTCCTCGCGAATCTCTTCGACAAACGTTTCGATCTCCTGGATTAATTGCTCTTGGTAGACCGTTTTTTCAGGCGGCAAGGGGTACCAAGCCCACCCGAGGACATCCTTTCGTTTCTTGCTCTTTTGAGCCTTTTGAGATTCTTCCAACTCTCGCGCCGCAATCTCCCGACGCCGTTCAGTCGCCCGCTTCCTCACCTCTCCAATCATGTTCTGGAACGGGCCTAGTCTGGGGTTCTGCCTGCACTCTTCGCGGTATTGCTCATAAGCCCAGAGCCGATCTTCCGGGTTCGAATCAGGTGTTGCCTGCTTCACCACTTTGTCTTTGAATTCGCTCCAGTCCATCATGCTGTGTCGCCTCCCAAAAACACGAAAAGCTACAAACCGATCACAAAATTTGTAGCAGGATATCATGGGCGTGTAGGTGCAATGAGATTCCAGACGGGGCCAAAGGGGATCGTCAGCCCTCTTGGGAAGAAAGGAGCAGATTCGGAAATGGAGATTCTAAGGATCAAAGAAGTCTGTCGGCTGCTGAAGATCGGTCGTACTACGTTGGACCGATGGCGGCAAGACCCGGAATTCCCGCGTCCTGTGAAGCTGGGGCCAAAGGCTGTCGGGTTCTTGCGGTGCGACATCGAAGAATGGCTGGAGGCCCGAAAGGAGCGAGTCGCGTAAACCCATGGACGAATTACTCGACAGTTTGCGGGTCGAAGTCGAAAAGCTGCGCGCAAGGTGCGATGAGCAGGACGCCATTCTTGCAAAACTGCGGGAAAGCCCAGAGAGTCCAGATCCGGCAGAGCTGGTTTGGGTGCTCAGTGCTCGGCTCGCAGAGCACCTTATCGAGCTGCGCACACTGCTCGAAAAACAGCGTAGCCTGGGAGAGTTCTGGATCCGGCAGGTTTTCGTGAAGAGCATGTCCGACGCCTTGGATGAAATGGACCGGGACGCCGCACAAAGGCGGTTCGCGTCCGCCCGGATACGGGAACGCTATTTCAGGAAGGGAATGGCAGCTAATGGGGAAGCCGACAAGGAGTCCTAGCTTTGAAGTCCTGCAAGAGATCGGATTGAACGAGCTAGACCAGTCATCGAATGTTGACGATCTGAAATCCTGCCTTCGCCGCCTGCCCAACTGCCTGAACGGCGCCGATGAGCTGGACATCCAAGCCGTTCGCGAAGCGGCCATAGCGAGGGTCGAACGTCTGGAACTGGTCAGTGCGCCCGCCCGCATGGTTGACGCGGCTCTATGCCCACAGGAGAGAGGAGCCGGCAGTAGAGGCATCGAGCACGGGAAGGCGATCAGTATAGAAGACCCGAAGCCTGCGGATGAACCCCAGGACGGGCAACGGCTGCTGTCCGATCTGCACAACCTGATTTGCGATTATGTTGCGATGCCAGTCGAGTTGTCGGCTGCTGCGGCTCTGTGGACTCTGTGGACCTTCGTTTTTCGGGAATTCTACGTCGCGCCGCTTCTGGAGATCAGCAGCCCGACAAAACGCTGCGGCAAGACGAGGCTGCTTCAGGTACTCCGATATTCGTGCAGTCGGGCGCTCCACTGCTCAAACATCAGCCAAGCGGCCCTGTATCGGACTATAGACAAGTACAAGCCGTGCCTGTTGGTGGACGAGGCCGACACCTTCATCAAGCGAAATAACGAATTGCGGGGAGTACTGAATTCGGGCCATACCAAGGGCGCCCCGGCTGTGCGCTGCGTCGGCGACGACTTTGAGCCACACACCTTCGACACGTTCTGCCCAAAGGCGATAGCAGGTATCGGCGACCTGCCAGCTACGCTCCGGGACCGGGCCATCACGATAATGCTTAGGCGCAAGACTTCGACCGACAAGCTGAAGTCCCTTCGGCTCGAAGTGCTGCACGTCAGAGGCGAAGAGTTGAAGGCCCGATGCAGCAGATGGGCTATGGACAATGCTGCGCATCTCACATCAGATCCCCCGGACGTTCCCGCTTGCCTTAACGACCGGGCGGCCGACAACTGGCGCCCGCTGCTGGCAATCGCAGACCAGATTGGCGGCTCTTGGCCGCATGACGCCAGGGAGGCGGCTCGACGAATCGCGGGAATCGAGGAGGAGCAGGATGCGGCAGAAATACTGCTTGCCGACATCAAGCAGCTTTTCGCCGACGCGGACACAGACAGACTCGCGTCAAGAAAGATCGTCGAGTCGCTCCAAGAAATGGAATCGCGACCATGGCCCGAATGGAAGCACGGTCAGCCGATGACGCCACAACAGTTGGCGCGCCAGCTTGGCCGCTTCGGAATCAGACCGAGAACTATTCGCATTGGGGCGGATACAGCCAAGGGCTACCTCTCCTGCGACTTCACTCGCGCATGGGCCGAGTACTGCCCTGATGACGGCACAGATCCCAAGTCCCCCGGAAGTGATCCGTCACGTCCGTCACAACTCAATGAAAATGCGGGTTTGCAGCCCTTCTTGAGCCGTAACAGCGATTCGGCGTGTGACGGATCGAAAAACGGCTCAAACCAGCACGAAAAAAGGATTGTTACGGATGTGACGGATGTCTCTACCGGAGAGAGGGGAAAAACCCCGATGCTGCCGTTTGAGTCAGACGTGCCGCAAGCGGAAGGTAGGAAAGGATTGAATAACGGGTGGAGTCTCTCGCCATCCAATCTTCGACCCCCAAAGCTGGCGGGACTCCCATGACGATATAGAAAACCGCGGAAGACCATGACGAAATAGCCGGAACGAGAGACAAGCCGCGCCTGGGGACGTTTCGGCGCCTGCAAGAAGAGATGGCCCGCGTTGTGGCACAGCACGTCCAAGACGGGGATGCTTTGCGGGCTATCTGAAAGGGGCTGGGGAGAGATTCGGCTTTGATTTGAGCATGAAAAGGCTAGGCTTGGTCCCACAAAGCTATATGGGGACGAGGGTGGCACCTGGGTGCTACAATCCCATGGAACGAACCCGAGCCACCTGACCTCGACAACCCGGTACACGAGCAGGGAAGGAGAACCCAATGCGAGAAGCAACTAGGAGAAAAGCCACGAATTCACTCTGTCTGCTGCTCGTAGCGGTGAGCGCTGGGAGTCTTATTCTTGCATCGAAATGGGCCTGGATCGCGCCCGTCGAGAGCGAGGGATGGACTATCGGGAGCGACGACAAGAAAAACATCGTTGCGACCTACGCAGATGATCGCTTCGAGGTGTTGGCCTACCAATTCATGGATGCAATGGGACCCTTTCAGGGAGGCATCGTTGTTGAGAATCGGACGAAAAGCGATATCCAACTTTCCTCCGCCTTTCTGAAGGATGAGCAAGGCTATGTCGCAGAGACTGAACCTTCCGGCCCATGGGCTATGAGTCTTCCCAAGAGGGTGCCGCCCCAATCTAAGGTAAGCGGCAACCTTGTGTTCCCGAAACTCTGGTTTGCCATGCGACCCGGAAACGCGAGATACGAGCTTCACCTTGAGTTGCTGCTACCCAACGAAAAGTTGATTCTTAAGCCCTTGGTGCTTCAATGCGGCATTTGGGATTCGAAGAAGGGACTTGATACCTCGAAAGGGTGTGTCAGCAAGAAGTAATCGGGCCGACCACTTGCCCACTTTTCAATGGCAGCTTGAGCGCGGAACCGGCTAAAGCCAGCCCGGTTGCCGCAGTTGAACGTCATCATCAGCAACGCAGAGGGAAGGGATTAGGGGGCCGACTTAATTCGCTTGGCTGCAAGCAAGTGCAGACCCAGGATCACCCGCAAATCACGGGGATCCCCGAACACGATCCCCTTGAGCCACAGCAGCGGGTACAATCCATCGAAGGTGATTAGCAGCCCACGCAGTCGCCAACTGCCCCGGCACAGCCTCTTGAGATCTTGGCGCAGAGGCAGGTACAGCACGGCCATAAGCCTGAATCCGAAGTGCCTGTAGCGCCAGAACGTCTCATCGATGCGCTGCTCCAGCAGCCACGCAACCAAGGGACTGGCCTCGCGCAACCGCATCAAGTCCTGTGGCGTTGGAGCGACCTTCTCAAGCCGCCTGTAGGCCAAGGCCAGCAGCCCCAGGACGGCCAAGGCTGCGATCTGCCAAAGCATGTCTCCCTCTCCCGTTGCCGCTTCACCTTTCCCCGCTCCCCCATCCCATCCGCTTGAGAATCCTGCACAGCCAAGCCATCACGGCCCAGCAGCCAGCCAGGAGAAACGGCGATTCTGCGCCCGTCGCCAGGGCCAGCAAAAGGACAACTGCGCCGATCATCAGCGTTGCCATGGGGCTTGGTGAAACTCCTGCTTGAACCTCTCGATGATCGGCTCGACCGGCCCGACCTCGCATCCCAGCCACTTCCGCCGGTTGCGCTCTGCGGCGATGTAGTTCGAGCCGCCGCCGCCGAACGGGTCCAGCACCAGATCTCCCAAGTTGGTGGCCGTCAGGATGCAGCGCTCCGGGATCATCGGCTTCAGTTCGTTGATGCCCGGTCGGGACTTGTGTTTTTTGTGCCGCGCCGGGGACGTGTCGGGCCAAAAGTCGGACAACAAGCCGCCGCCCTGGAGCCTGCATCCGCAATGGCGGCACAGCCTCTCCCGCAGGCGCAGCCTGTGAAAGACCCTGGGATCGCCCTTGGTGAAGTAAAGCAGGGCGTAGTGCGCCGGGTAGAGTTTTCTCCCACGGGGGAAGGTGCTTTTCATCGTGAGGGCTATCCAGTGCCGGAAGCCCAATCCTTCCGCCTTCAACTGGACGGCCAACTGGAAGGCCCAGCGGGGGAGCTGGTAGACGAACATCGCGCCGCCCGGCTTGAGCAGCCTGGCGCACTCGGCCACCCAGGCACGGCACCAGTCGAGGTACTCCCTTTCCCCCAGCGAGTCGGAACGGCGGTTGCGGTAGTCCTTGCCCAAGTTGAAGGGCGGATCGGCGAAAACCATGTCCACCGAGGCGGGTTGGAGTGAGGGCAGGAACTCCAAGCAGTCTGCCCGGTAAAGGGAGCCGTAGGGCGTGGTCAGAGAGGGTTCCATGGGCTAGCCCTCCCCGTGTGCTCTGGCGACGGCCTGCCTCGCGTCGTCAAGCCTCGCCCTGAGTTGCCTGTCGTATTCCAGCCTGGGATTGAGCCTTCTGAGGCAGTGGCTCAGGCTCGATACGTCCCTCTTGAGCAACCGGCTCAGGCCGACCAGAGTCAGGTGAGGCTGCTCCCTCACCAGGACCAAGGCCACCGTCCGGGCCTCTGCCAGGTAGCGCCGCCTCGAAGGGCTGGCAAGCTGCCTCCTGGTGACGGCGTAGACCTCGCAGACCTTCTGCAGTACGTCCCGGTAAGTGATCCGCTCAGGGAGCCGCTTGCGGGCCTTCTCGACCGCTTCAAGGATGGTTCCGCCTGTCACCTGCTCGACCGGCCCATCCGGGCTTGGCCAAAGGCTCTCGACCTCGACCCCCAAGACAGCCTGGACGCGGAACAGGTTTTGCAGGTTGAGCCTGTAGCGGTTTGTTTCCAGGCAACTGTAGCTGCCCAAAGGGATTCCGGCCCGCTTGGCCATCACGGCCACCGTCAAGCCCTGCTCCATGCGGTGCTGCCGGATGCGCTCGACTACGTAGGAATTGATGGCGTCTACAGCCATGATCTCTCTCCTTTCGTGTAAGAAAATGGGGGAAGGGCCAGCCGGACGGGAACAGTCAGGGTTGAAAGAGTTTTGCCGATTCCTCAACTCCTGCCGATTCGGCGAAGGGCGCTCTCCTTTCGCTTGATGGCGGTCCCGTCCTGCTGGCCCGTTTCGATGGCTGGGCTTAGTTAGTCGGCAGGCAGGATGCCGTTGTCATCCTCGCTTCGCTCTTCGAAGGACTGGCGGACGCCAGCCAACCTGTTGGCTGTCTTGTGGACTCTCAGGCTCAGGCGCTTCTGAACCGATTCCAGGACTTCGATTCCCTGACCCGACTCTTTCAGGTACTTCAGGGTGTCGTAAAGGGCGTGGGCGCAATCGCTGATCTCCTCCCACTCCTGGGGCGTCAGGCAGACATCCTCAGACGGTGGCGGGTTACCGTTGGACTTCGGCGGGGACGCTGGCGCGGACTGAGTGTGTTGGGATAGGCTTTTCTGAGCCATTGCAAACCTCCGTGGGGGTTTGTAGTGGTGAGGCTCTGCCAGGTGCTTACACCACCCGGCAGAGCCGCCACGGGTTTCTGTTTGTCGAAAGAACCGCTTCCCACATTAAGCGCTGCGAATTGTGCCAGGCAATAGAGGCAGGGAGAATCCGTCCCAAAAACACCTGTTTCTGGGACGGCTGGTGTGCAGGCTAGGATGCCCGGTTTTACTGGGTTTGAGAGGGGCGGTTTTCGGAGGGTTTTTGGGACACCTGCCGAACCATCCTGGCGACGGTCGATTTGCTCAGCTTGAGAATCCGGGCCATCTGACGGAGGCTCTTTCCCTCCCGATGCATTCTGCTGAGCCGCTCCATGTCGGCCTCTACGGCGGGCCGTCCTAATGCCTTTCCCCGCTCCCTGGCGCGCCGCAGTCCCGCTTTGACGCGCTCGGCTATGATGTCCCTCTCCAATTGGGCCATCGCGGCGCAGATGGCGAATATGGCCGCTCCCAGCGGGGATCCGGTATCGATGTTCTCCTGGTAGCTGACGAAATCGATTCCCAGAGCCTTGAATTCCTCCAATGCGTACACCAGGTGCTTAGTGGAACGGGCGAAGCGGTCGAATCTCCACACCAGGACGGAATCGAAGCGGCGCTTTCTCGCTCCCTCCATGAGCCTGTTGAGGGCCGGTCGGCTGTCTTTGGTGCCTGAAACTCCTTCGTCAATGAATTCAGCAAAGACGGTCCAGCCCCGGTCATGGGCGAATCGGCGAAGGTCGAGCAGTTGGGAATCGGCGGATTGATCGGCGGTCGAGACGCGGCAGTACAGAGCAACTCGGCAGGGGCCGGACGATTGATCGGATGCGGTAGACTCACGGTCAGCCATTTCAACACCTCGCGTGTGTTGGGGTGGTCAGGGGTTGATCGGTGGTTGCACACCTTTCAGCCCCGCTCTTGATCCACCCGGATTAGGGTTTGCTGCCCTTCTTCTTCGGCGGCCTCCCTCCCTTTAAACCGTTCAGACGGCTGGCACGTTGCTTTGCAGCGCTGGTTTTGCTGCCGCCTGCCTTGCCCATTTCCTGAGCAATCAGCCTTGCCGAGATCGTTCCGCCGCAGTGGGGGCACTTCATGGTTCAATTGTATCCCAATCGCTTAGGTTATGTCAAGGAAAAAGCCGTGCCACAGTTGAAGAGCGCTTGAGTTGCCTGCTGCCTAATATCCGCGTCCAAGCCACTTCAGCGGTCATTGCCCTGGGACTGTTGCAAGACAAGGAGACGGGGCAGCTTGTAGCTGTGCCTTGAAGAGCCGCCCATCGCGTGCGCGAGGCGTTATCGTGATTCTGCCCCAAGTCAACGAGAAGCCCCCATGACGGTGCTGCCAGGGCGCAGTGCTAAAATCCGGCCCATGAGCGACTCACTGACGCCAAGGCAGCAGCGGTTTGTCGAGGAATACCTGGCAGTCCTGAACGGCGCGGAAGCAGCCCGGCGGGCCGGATACTCCCCCCGATCCGCCAAGGTCCGGGCCTGTCGGCTCATGAAAAAGCCAGCCGTGGGCAAACTCATCAGAGAAGCGCTTGCGGAGAGGCACAGGCAATATCTTATGCGCGAGGCTGAATACTGGGACCGGCTCCGGACATCATTGGATCGCCGCTTGAAGTTGCCCAAACTCCCCAGGGGTTGAGTCTGCACCTTTTTCGGTGGCTAACCCTCGGTTAACCCACAACTCGGTTACCACCAACCCCCTGAAAAAATTACCCCATGAAAGCCGAATTGCCCAATGAAGGCACTAGCCGGACTCTGAGAATCGACCCCTTCATAAGAATCGGCCCATGGAAGCTGAATCGGCCCATGGAAGCCAGCAGCGAGGAATCACGACGGCCCGTGATTTGGAAAGTGTATCGCCCGCACGCGAGGGAATGGCTAACTTTTGATGGCAAATGATAACGCCTCGCGCACGCGATGGGCCTTTGGAACCCCATGACAAGTGATTTTCCCAGGAACCCCATGACAGGCGCCCCCAACGGAACCCCATGAAGGTCCAAAAAGCAGCGAAACCCCATGAAAGCCATCCACGAACGCCGGTTGACTCACTGTCACAAGCGGGTTGACTCGGATTCTAGCCGCTCTGCCCAACATGTGCCCAACATTCGGGGTTTGTCCTTCTTTCGGCCCAACATTCGCGATGGCTGAAATAGAAGGTAAGTTGATTTTTTGTAAGGGTTTACAGGGTGGAGCTGGCGAAGGGAATCGAACCCCCAACCTGCTGATTACAAATCAGCTGCTCTGCCAATTGAGCTACGCCAGCTCGCAGCAGGCGTCAGTTTAGCATAGGGGTTGGCTTCAGTTTCTTGGGTCATGCGGCAGCCTGCTGCCGGCTCCAAGCTTGATCGCTGGCTTTGTCGACGCCCTCGACTGCCCGCCGCAAAGGCGCCTCCGTCGGTGGAGGGGCGGACCCGATGGCCGACAGGCCGGGCCTGAGCAGCCTGTTGCAGTTGCGGCCCAGCGATGGCTTTGGGGCACGCGCTCAATCAGCATGCAGCCTCAGCCGCCTCAGGTCGTAGCTCATGCGCCCTCGCTCGATCATGCTCACTTCTGGTAGCGCAGGCTGCGGAACTGAGAAGCTCGCTCCACCTCGTCCGGCAATAGAGCGATCACTTGCCAGGAGTAGTAGACTCCCGGCTGCAATCCCTGGGCGGCCAAGTCCACCCTCAGCCGTGAATCGCCAGAAGATCCTTGGAACAAGATCTCGGCGACATCGTCCACAATCAGCAATCGGTAGCCGACCGCTTGCTCGACCCTTTCCCAGCGAAACTCGACGGTGGAGCCGACTTCCGCTTGATGATCCGGCGTCAGCAGACGCGCTCCTCGCTCCCCGGTTGGAGTCTCTGGGTTGCGCACTATGGAAGGCTCCCGTGAATCCAAGAAGTCTGGGACGAACATCCACAGGCCACTTCCCAGCAGAGCGATCACGACGGCCGCGGCTGCTAAGAGAGTCCAAGGGGCGGGTCCGTTCGTCTTTTTTGCCGAAGACCCCATCTCAATGATTGCCTGGACCGTCTCGACCGGTACGCTTTCAAACGAATCGGCCCGTTTCTTGAGAGCGACCAGACGCTCGGTGCAATCAAAGCAATGGGCCAGGTGGCGCTCCAGTTTGGACCGCTCGGGGAAATCATGGCCTTGTAAGTAACGCTCGATTCCCTTATCGCTTGGACAAACTTGATCCATCATGTTTGGCCTTCCTTACTGACTGAGAACGGACAGGGAGCGTCCGCAGGCGGCAGATTTGAGAAAATGCTCTCGCATGAGCTGGATCGATTTCTCCACCAGAGTCCTGGCCTCCCTGGGCCGGAGGCTCATGACTTCGGCGATCTCGCGCGTCGATAAACCTGTCTGAAAGCGGAGCCTCAGCGCCAGGCGCTGTCGATCGTCCAATCGATCGAGCGCGTTTTTGAGGCGTTCCGCCCGCTCCTTCTCTATCAAACGCTCTTCTGCGCTTTGGGTTTTGGCGGTCGGAGCTTCGACTCCGCCGTCCACAGGGTCGGCATCGAAGAAGTACAATCGACGCCGGTACAGACGGCTGAGTAAACGCCACCGGTTGTCGGCGCTGAGAACCCTGGAAATGCGCTCCAGCGAGTCAAATATCTCAAGATCGCCGATGCGAGTTCCCGATCGCCGGCTCAGCTCTTCTTGAATGCCGACCGCTGTCAGGCCCTGGTAAAAGTGCAGTTCAAAGACCTGGCGGTCAAAATCACTCAAGCGACTGAGCGGGCGAAAGATGCGGCGGCGACCTTCCTGCGATCGCAGCCAGTCCACGGAGCAATTGCGGATCACTTTTCTCAGCCAAGGTCGAAAGGTGTGCGAGTCGCCCAGAGTCTTGAGCCCCCGCAATCGCCTGCAGCTCCGCTGCGACAGTTTCTGGAAGATGAAAGTGAGGCGGTCCATCGCCTCGTCGTAGTCGAAGCCGGTGCGACGCAGCTCCTGGAACACGAAGTCGGAGTAACGGCGCACAAAGGGCTCCCAGGCTTCCTCCGGCCTCGAGCGAAAGAGCTGGAGGAGCTTCTCATCGGGACTCTGCTCACACATGCTCTCGAGGCCAGATTATAGAATGGTGAAAACCTCTCTCGCCACCTCGGTTGGCATCGGTCTTCCCGCGATCCTTATAATGAGCGGGTGCGCCGTGCCTCGCTTCTCTTCGTCGGACTGCTGCCGGCCCTGCTCATGGGATTCCTGCTGCGTTTCCCTCTTGCCAATCTACTCCAGAGGTGGGGACAGGAGGAGCGAACGGCCTGGCGCTTGCAGCAGGCTTGCGGATGGATGGAGTTGGCCCTCCGCTTGAGGGAGCAAACCAACCGACGCCTGCAGCTGGCCCAGTGCTATCAAGAGCGAGGCCTCTTCCTGCGCTCGCAGACGACGTTGGAGCCTTTGAATGCCTCCTCTTTACCGCCAAAGCAAAAAGTCCGGCTGCTCAATCTGATCGGCGTCAACCATTTCAATGGAGGACAGGCGTCGCAGGCCCGCTCCGCTCACGAGGAGGCTCTCGATATTTCACGGACGTTGAGTCAGCCTCGACTGATTGCGGCTTCACTGATCGAGCTGGCCCGAGTGATCTACCACGCCGAACAGCGTCCAAAGCAGGCACTGCCGCTTCTGCAGGAATCTCTGGCGTTGGCGAGACAGATGGGGGATGACTCGCTCGAAGCCTATGCCTTGCGCAATCTGGGTGTGGTGCATTGGTGGTTTCTGGAAGAAAAACGGTCCGCTCTGGAAGAGTACTATCGACCGGCCCTTGCTCTCTACCGCGAGCTTGGCGATCGGCGGGCCGAGGCCACCATGCTGAGCAACATCGCCAAGATCTATCAAGATCCCATCCGACGGCTGGAAGAGGAGGGACGCAGTCTAGAGTTGCGGGAGCAAATCGGAGACCTGGCGGGTCGAGTCGATTCGCTGGTCGATCTTGCCTGGATTCACATCGGGCTCAGTCAATCGTGGCGGGCACGGGAACTCGTGGTTGAGGCGACCGACCTGGCAAACCAGATCGGCTACGGACTGCGAGCGGACGATCTTCGTCGTACGATGGTTTGGACCCACAGGACCTCATGGGACGAGTCTCCGCGAATCGTAGATCGACTGCTTGAAGAACTGGGCCCGAACGACCTCAACGCCATGGTAATCCGGGCTGAGTCCCTCAGCGCGACGAATCTGGAGGGCGCCATCGAGCTGCAGTCAAAGGCCGTCGCGGGGCTGGATGCCGCAGGGTCCGGCCAGACTCCCGCGATGGTCACCTATCTCCATATTTTGAGTCGGCTACAGAGTCTCAAGGGCGATAGCGTGAAGGCCCACCAAACACTGGCCCAAGCCGAAGAGATTCGCCATCGCAACGGCCTCTCCGATCGATCGCATTGGATCGGCTGGAGAATCCGATTGAGTTGGAGCCAACAGGATCTTCCCGCGGTAAAAAGGGGTCTGGAGGAGCTCTACCACTACTGGACTCAGGTCCAGTTTCCGGGTGAGTCGAGGGCCATCTCCGAAATGCGGAGGCTCCTGGATATGCTGCTCTCCGACGGGACCGCCGACTCTCAACTAGCCGTGCTTTGCTTCCGATTGATGCAGGTGTTGCACCAGACTCGGATTGCCAGGCGGCTGTCGACCTGGAGCAGGGAGAGCGGCAGCTCTCCCAGTAGATTGTTCCATTCGCGGCTGTCCGGTCCGGTCGATCAGGCTAGAAAGCCAGCGCCGCAGCATGCACTCCGTCGAGAGACGCCGCCCTCTTTCAAAGGGCTCGACCTCCCCAGAGTCCGTGCACCCAAGGACGGGGAGGCGCAGATCCACTACTACTCCGGTGACGAGAATGTCTTCGCTTTCTTTCGCTCACCGACGATTTCTCGCTGTGTCCGGTTACCGATCGATCGGGCGACGCTCAGAAGACAGGTAGCGCTGTTCAGATCTCTGCTCCAGGAGCGGAGCGGATCTCGCTGGATGAAGTTGGCCTTGAGCCTGCACAGCCAACTCATCGGTCCGTTCGAGCGGGAAGGCCTGCTCACGGGTGTGCGAACGATAGCGCTTCAGCCATCTGGATTCCTGCGCGATCTCCCTTTCGCAGCCTTGGCCCGGCAGGTCGAGGGTGAAGCTCGCTTTTTGGTCGAGGACTTCCAGCTGTTCGTTCGTCTCGGAGGGAGGGACCGGGCGGAAACACCCTCCGATTCAAATCGAGGAGAGACTCTTTTGTCGATGGGGGTGAACGATCCCTCCCCGGGGGAGGTTCCTCCGCTGGTCCATGCGGAGGAAGAGGCTCGCCAAGCCGCCACGAGGTTCGGGCAAGAGGCATTTGTCGCCGAAGCCGCGACCGAAGAGACCTTCGTCGAGCTGGCTGAGAGGAGCCAGTCAATTCATTTGGCGGCGCATGGCGTGATCGACCAAAGGAATCCTCTGCTATCGCACTTCAGGCTGCGATCTTCCCCGTCGGAAGATGGCCGGCTGAGCCTGGCAGAGATTCTCGGCAGATCCCTGCAGGCCGATCTGGTGGTCTTGAGCGCTTGCGGCAGTGGCCGCAGCCACGAGCTCTTGCAACAGGGGCCCAACGAGTTCTTCCGCATCGGATTCGCCGAGGCCTTCCTGGAAGCCGGCGCCAAAGCCGTTCTGGCCGGGTTATTCGCCATCGATGACGAGTCCTCCCTGCACTTTATGCGGCATTTCTACTCGAGATTGGACCGATCGGAGCCGACCCGAGCATTGGCGGAGACTCAGCGGGCCTTCCTGGAGGGCATGGACACACTGCCCGCCGAGTCGCGTGAGCGCTGGCGTCACCCCTTTTACTGGTCCGCCTTCTACTTGGCCGCTAACTCCGTTCACTGACGGGGCACTAGGCCCAAAAGCAAGCGAATGCTAGAGTTCGCGCAAAGACGCAAAGTCGCCAAGGACGCAAAGCTAAGACAAGACGGGTCTTATATGCTTTTGCTTCACGTCAGAGAAAGCAGGATTGAGGAAGAGCTTCGTGAGCACTTCTTAAAGCTCTGAAGCGCTTTTTTCGATTTTTTTTCGCCAGATCTCCAACCTTGTCCGTTCCTAAGAATCGAGGTGCGACAAGAGCCCATGCCGTCGCCTTATTCGAGATTGGAACGAGCCAAAGGAGTGCTGTAGCCGATGAGATTCATTCGCCCCGTCCTTTTTGTGGTCCTCTTGCAACTGGTTGCGACCAGCAGCTTGCTGAAAGCCGGACGTCCTTCCCGCTTCCACGACTTCGCCCAGGTGGGTGACGGAGGCGGCATCCGCTCCGTGATTCTCCTCTCCAATCAGAATGGAGAGGAGATCGCCAACGTCACGCTCACCTTTCGCGACGCGGCCGGCGCACCCCTCCAACTGACCATCGACGGTCAAAGCAACTCCACTTTCAACATCGTCGTGCCTGCGCGGGGAACTCGCTTCTTGAATACCTCGGGAGATGGCGAGACCGTCCGAACCGGCTGGGCCGATCTTGAATCGGACCGTCCGGTGGGCGCGCAGCTGCTGTTCGAGATTCGCAGCAATGGAGTGCTGGCGACTCAAGCGGCTGTGGAAGACTCGGGAACCCTGGCCGCTGCCGACGTCTTCGTTGACAACTCCGGCGGACAGCGAGTCGGCCTGGCCCTGGCCAATCCCACCGGCCAAGCGCCGGTCAGCCTCCTGCTGACGCTGGTGGATCCTGAAGGCAGCCAGCAGCAGGAGCAAGCCACCATCACCCTGGCCCCCCACGGGCAGCGCGCCGTTTTTCTGGACGAGTTGTTCAACCAGCTGGGTGAATTTCAGGGCACGCTGCGCATCGGAGCCTCCGGCTCGTTCGCGCTCGTGGCTCTGCAGCAGACCGGTTTGGTGCTGGGAACGCTCTCTCCGTTGGAGATTTTCTGAGAAGAAACCTATGAAAAAAGCAATCCCATTCTTCGTAATCTTCTCTCTATTCCCTCTCGTACTCTTTGCAGGCACAGGGGGCGCCAATCCGGTTCGCGACGTCGGTCCCAGCGATCGAGACGCGGCCTACACGTTCTTTCAGAGCTTCATCAACACCGAAGGGCTTTTCACTTCTTCGGAGCGAGAGAGCTTGCAGGCCTTCCTCGATCTGGCCCAGAAGTTTCAGGGAGACCACAACTCTCAGCCCAGTGGCAAGACCGCAGATCTGACGGTCTCGCAGCTCGACGACATCATCTGCGCCTTCATTCTGATCTTCAATCAGTCGG
>JANQFM010000832.1 GCA_028277865.1 Acidobacteriota bacterium | reverse complement strand
CGCCCAACTCCCGGTAGCGCGCCTCTCCAAGGCCCACGTAGAACATGGCCTCATGGGATTTCTCCATGGCCACCGAAGGCGGCATCCCGGAAAGCTCGGCCATCAGGCGGACGAAGCGAATTCCGGTCATGTCGGCGATGAAGGAGTCGTTTTCAGGCATGTAGCCGATTTCCTGGCGGTTTTGCTTGGCATGTGTGCGGATGTCGTTGCCAAACACCCGCGCCGTGCCGCCGCTGGGGGGATGAAAGCCCATCAGCACCCGCAGCAAGGTCGTTTTGCCCGCGCCGTTGGGACCCAGCAGCCCGATGGACCGTCCCGAAAGCGATCCATTGAGCTGCTTGAGGATGGGCCTGGGGCCGAAATTCAGCGAGAGGTCTTCGAGTTGGATGATCGGTGTCACTTCAGGTTCCCCAGTTGTTCCAGCAAGGCGCCCAGCCCTTGGCCGGACGAGCCGCCCAGCCCGGGCAGCTTGAAGGCGCCCATTCCCATCAACTGGCTGGGATTGAGCCCGAAATGCCCGGTGCTGGCAAAGAGTATCCGTTGCTCCTCAGCGTAGGCCACCATCAGGCTGGCCGACATCTCTTCGGTCACTCTCTCCACATAGCGCTTCTGCTCTTCTGGCAGGCTGGCCGCCTGAGCCAGCCCGGCCAGAGGTCCCAAAGCCGACTTCAGGTTCTGGTAGACCACTGCCGAAAAGCCGGTATGCCCGTCCTGGGGAAGCAATTCCACAAACCCCTGGGAGCGCGGCAGAGTGTAGCCCGTGTCGCGCAGTTGAAGGGCGTGCAGCAGCAGCGCCGAGTTGGGGCCGGCCAGCAGATAGCCGTCCACATAGGTGTAATGGACCTGGGCAATCGGATAGTCGGGCGAGACCAGGCTGTAAAAGAGCCGTCCGTTGACCGTCTCCTGCTTGAATTCGATGGGCTGCTGGCCCTGGGCGGCCAACTGCAGGTTGAGCATGCTGACCAGCGTCTCCAGGGTGCTCTGCAGGCGGGCCTGATCATAGACCTCAATCACCACCTTCCAGGAGGGGAAGGGCAGGATGGGGCCGTCCACGGCCGCCACGAACTCGCCCCCCAGGGTGGCGGCCAGATCGGAAGTCAGGTTGATGCCGATCTGCCGCTGGGCTTCCTCCAGGCCGCTTCGGAATCCCTCGTCGCTGCCGCTGATCATCTCGAACAATTCGGCAGCCACCGTGCCGGGATCCTTGATGGCAAAAGCCGTAGCGAAGCTGGCGTCGGCGGAAAGGAAGTCCAGCCCGCCCAACGGCGCCGGCTCGGCCAGCCAGGAGACGATGCCCTTACGGGGCTCGTCGAAGGTCAGCATGGCGCGGTTTTCGACCGCGCCTTGGTTGTCGCGCAGCTCCACGATGAAGTGCCGGATGTCGAGCAGTCCGGCCCGCAGGGCCAGCCCGCGCTCCTGCTGGCCGAGTTCGCTGGCCATGATGTGCTTCAGGTCCACGCCGAAGAGCCAGTCCACCCCGTTCATGTAGAGCTGGCTGAGCTGATCGTGAAAGTTCGTGGATGCGAATCCGCTTCCGCCGGCCGCCTTATCAGACTGGAAGAGCCTCAGAGCCTCCAGGTTGGGCGAGCCGGCCAAAACGTCGCCGGCCAGGAAGATGTAAAGCCGATTGGCCGGAGGAGAGGCTGTGGCCGGGTCGTCCACGATCACAAGCGCTTCCTCTCCGGCGTCCTGGTTGGCGGCAGCCACTTCGGCCTCCAGCAGGCGCCGGAAGGCAACCGGGTCAGAGATGACCTCGGCCAGCATGAGGGGGTTGTCGAACTCGCCCTTGCCGTCGGCTGCAACAGCCAGCACCATTTCGTCCCCCAGGTGGGATCCCAGGTTGCGCAGGCGATCAACAGCTTCCAAGGGGGAGAAGTTGGCACTGGCGCCTTCAACCGTCTCGCTCCACCACTTTGCCAGGGCGGGATTCTGCTCAAGGCGAGCCTGGAAAAGCTCTCCGGCATCGCCCAGGGTGGTCCCCAAGTTGGGGAAGGCGGCGTAAACTCCCGTGGAGGCCGGCACCAGGTTCAGGAAGCGGCTGGAAAAGCGCAAACCGGGGAAAAGAGCCTCGTTGAGGTCCTTTTGCATGGCTTCCAGCTCCTCCAGCAAGATCTGGTACTTCTCGGCTTCCTGGCTCCAGGCGATCTCGTGGTGCAGGGGCACTGCCGCCAAGCGGGGACTGGAGGTGTATTGCTGGCCCGCAGACAGTGTCTGCCGCTGTCCGCCCTGCTCGACCTCGACCTGGCCTTCCAAAACCGCAATGCGGCTTCCCTTGGTGCCTACGGTCACCGAAAAGAGCGTTCCAGTCACGGCCACGGTGCAGTCATTGGTGCGCACATAAAGATGCCCCGAAGGCTGCTCAGCGGCCCGTACGATCACGCTCCCCCTGAGCAGGTTGAGGGTGACGCCGTCATGCGCCTTGCTGGTGAAGAACTCGGAGCGCTCGCGCAGCTCCACCACCGAACCATCGGCCAGCTCGAAAGTCGCTCCGGCGTCCTTGGCGGTTCGGATGCCCTCTTTCCAGGCGATCTCTTCGCCTGCCGCCAAGGGACGGCTGCTGTTGGCCGAAACCTGCAGCAACGTGCCGTGCACACTGCGCACAGAAGCCTGTCCGACGGTCGGGCCGGGCAGGAATTGATTGAGCACGCCCAATTGAGCCAAGCCGAATGTGAGGAGGATCATGGCCGCCAGCAGCGCCCACTTGCCCCATCGGGAAGCCCAAACTGGGCTTGTGGAAGGCCTGTGAGCCGGCCTTTCCAGGCCTCGGGCCTTGTTGAGGGCCTTTCGGCAAGGGATGCAGTGGCGGGTGTGATCCTCGACCAAGATGCGCCGGGCCTCGGGCAGCCGGCCTGCCAAAAAGTCGGGGATGGATGCCTGGTAGCCTTGGCAGCTGTCCAGGCTGTCCGCCTTGGCGGCGCTTTGCCCAACCGT
>JANQFM010000806.1 GCA_028277865.1 Acidobacteriota bacterium | reverse complement strand
TTGGGGCGCTCTCCGGTGGCTGCGCCGCCCGAGGCGGCTGACCACCGGCTAATATCCAACGCCCTTCCAGGGCCAATCGAATCTCCAGATCAGAAACTTTTGGGAGGTATGAGGTGGCTCCCTACCTATAGCCAGTCAGCCTCAAACCGGAAGCCGCAAAGATCAGAAAAGAAAGGGAAACTTGCGGGCTCTCCTAATCGCGGCGGCCCCGCAAGGCTCCCAGGATGGCTACGAACAGAGCCGCTCCGATGATGGACCAGACGATGGGGAAGCTGCGCCCGCCGACTTCGACCGGGAACAGTTCGGGCAGCTCCAGCACGTCGGACATCCAGCTTCCCAGCAGGGCGCCGATGAATCCCAGGGCAATTGAGACCAGGCAGCCGCGCCCGGAGTAACCAGCCAGACCCTGGGCGATCCCTCCGCAGATCCCGGCCACTATGAGAAGAATGAGGATTTCTACCAAGCTCATGCTGATCTCCTGACTTTGAAGCATTTTGGGCAGGATGCGATCTTCACGGGTCGCCGCCCGCAGCCTGTCCTGTTTTCCGGATGCAGTACAGATGGCCCTCGGTGCGGATGAAGACCTGGCCTCCGGCGAGTGCGGGGGATGCCCAGATCGATTCGCCCAGGCTGTTGGTGTTGAGGATCTTGAACTCGGGACCTGCCTCGACGACGGTCGTCTGCCCGTCCTCGCTGCTGAAGAGGATCTTGCCCTCGAAGGCCACCGGCGAGCTTTTGAAGGTCGAAGCAGCCGGCAGACGGTCAGTGTAGATAACCTCGCCAGTGGCAGCCTTCAAGCAGGTCACCACGCCCCGGTCGGTCAACAGGTAAAGATAGTCGCCGTAGAGGATGGGCGAAGGCACATAGGCGGTTCCTTTTTCGTAGGTCCAAGCCACAAAAGGGGTTCCGGTCAAGTCGCCGCTGCCTCCCAGGCGGATGGCCATAGCCTTCTTTCTTTGGCTTCCGGCCGAGAGGAAGACGAGCCCCTTTCCGGCCACAGGCGAAGGGATGGGATGGCTGACAACTCCTTCGGCGCGCCAGTATTCCTCGCCGGTGGACGGATTGTAGGAGATGACCGACTCAGCGCCGCTGGTCACCAGTTCCACCCTGTCATCGCCGAACACCAGCAAAGGTGTGGCCCAACTGCGCCGGTGGTTGCGGGCTGTTCGCCAGACCTCTTTTCCCGTCGCCTTGTCGAGTCCTGTGATGAAGGAGTCATCCCCGAATTCCCCTTCAGCGGGAGGACTGTCCGGATCGACGGTGATCCCGAATCCTTGCTTATCCATTTGGATGATGAGCAGGTCTTCAAAAAGGACCGGCGACATTCCGTATCCCATACCGGCTTTGGCGATCTTCCCCAACGACTTCTTCCACACCAGGTTGCCCTCGAAGTCGTAGCAGTACAGCCCTTCGGCATCGAAGAGGGCATAGACGTAGCGCCCGTCGGTGACCGGAGTACCCGAGGCATAGGTGTTGGCTCGGTGGCGGTGATCGTAGGGCGTCCCTTCAAAGGCCGTCCTTGCCCAGATCAGCCGTCCGGTCCTGCGGTCCAGGCAGAGCAGCTTGAGCTGATGGCGGTATTCGGCGCCTTCGCTTTGAGGATGCCGGTAGACCTCGCCCTTGCGGTAGTGAGTAACCGGCTGGGCGCTTGCGACCTTTTCCATGCGGATGGCGGTGGTTAAGAAGATCCGGTCTCCCCAGACGACAGGGGAAGAATGCCCGCGACCGGGAATCCGAGCCTTCCAGGCCACGTTTCGAATATCGCTCCAGTGGAGGGGAAAGCCTTTCTCCTGGGAGATCCCATGCCCGCCGGGGCCTCTCCACTGAGGCCAATTGTCCGAGCCGAGAAGGAAGGGAGAGACGAGGACGAGGCCAGGGATGAGCTTTTTGAGCATAGGAGCCACAGTATAGGAGGATTGGGAGCAGCGAGAAAAGGGGCACCCGCCAAAAGCCGCAAAAAGCTGGCTCAATGAAAGTTGCAGTTTCAAAACAAACTCGTTTGCCAGCGCTTTTTTGTTATATGCAATGTAAACGGTGGAAGAAACGTCTCCTCGGCCCCCGGCTGCCTTGCTTCGGCTAATTGATGGATGGATCATCGAAGACTTGGTTGATGCTGTTTGCCTCAAACAAGCGCCGAATCCAGTTTTGCAAGGTTTGGGAATCGGCTTTCAGCACTCTGTGACGCAGCCTATCGTCCAACGGGCCAAACTTGGTTTCCAGGAGCTGAACCAGAACCGCAGCCTGACCCTCCCGGCGCCCTTCCTGACGCCCTTCCTGACGCCCCTCTTGGCGCCCCTCTTCCCGCCACTGTGCAGTCCATCGATCAACGTTCTCTGCCAACATGCTCTTTACCTCCATCAAGTCGTTCACATTTTCAGGCGGCTCGAAATTCGGAAAGCGGCGGGGCAGCAGAACAGCCAGCAGCCAAGTGGCGAAATCGCGCCGCAGAGCCCGATTGGTTGAATCAGGAAACCAGCGGATCAAGTCATCGACGACCTTGCGGATCTCCTCCGACGAGCGACTGATTTCCAGCCGCAGCAAACAAGCGAAGGCGTTCTTGCGGCCTTCCAGATCCTGCGGATGGAACCTGTTGACTTCCAGCAAGTGAAGGCGCAGCCGCAGGACGTGCTTTTCGAGTCCATCGGTGTCAATATCGTACAATTCCAACGCATCCAGGGGCGCATCCCAACGCCGCAGGCCATTGTACAACAAGAGAGGAAAGACGGGAGGCGCCTTGCTGAGGCCCTCCAACTGTTTTGTCCGAACCTGGATTTCGCTGAACATCCCCGAGTAGTTGGCCATACGCAGCCCCATCCAGTGGTCGACTGTCGACTGGAATTCGATCAATAGGCAAACAGGCTTCCGAGAGGGCTTGCGAATGCCCTTCCAGATCATGTCGCTGCGACGCTCCTTAAGGCGATCGCTGATATGAGAATCCGGAACTCTGCGCAGGCTGCGCGGAGCGATCTGGCGAGCCCAGTCGTAGGGGATGAACTCCAGCAAGCCGATGATCATACGCGGATGGAAAAACAGCCGCCGATAAGACAGATCATGATTGACCATCCTTTCGCTCCTTTCCTTGCCTGCCGTCCAGGGATCGAACTGCACCTCTCTAAATAAGAACGCAACAGGGGGGTCCACCTACGAACTTTTGAGCCAAAAAAGTTGAAAAAACTTCTCCCTGCCGACGGGGACGACACCAAGGAATAGAAAAGAAGAAAGGAAAGACAACGTCGATAAGGCGGTGGGGGAGGCGGTTAGCCCCGGCTAGCCCCAAGCTGTTGACTTAAGGAGAATCCGGCGCTGGAAGAAATAGAAGCCACGTGCCGCGCTTGTCCCGGTCGGGCTGTGTTTAGTAACCTGACCCGCTTCAAAAGCCCTATCGCCACCACGGAGCTTGACTCCGTGGAGCGATGTTTAGCGGCAGGGATTCAGCCGTCTGCAAGATCCCCCCTCCCAAGCAAAAAACTCAAAAATCTTGTAGTTGTTTCCCCTGATGTTGGCGGGATCAAA
>JANQFM010000782.1 GCA_028277865.1 Acidobacteriota bacterium | reverse complement strand
CTTCTCCTCACGCACCATCACCGCTGCCTCTTGTACTTGGGGATGGGCTGACAGCGCTGCTTCGATCTCGCCCAGTTCAATGCGGAAGCCGCGCAGCTTGACCTGGAAATCGAGGCGACCCAGGAATTCGATGTTGCCGTCGGGAAGGTGGCGGGCCAAATCGCCGGTTCGGTAAAGACGGCTTCCGAAGTCGCCAAGAATTGCGGCGAAGGGGTCGGGGAGAAAGCTCTCGGAGGTGCGGCGGGGGTCTCGCAGGTAGCCTCGTCCCACTCCTACTCCGGCGATGCAGATCTCGCCTGGGATCCCGATGGGGACCGGCAGCAGCGAATCGTCGAGCAGGTGAATGCGCAGGTTGGCCATGGGACGCCCCACGGGAAGGCTCGACACCTCGGGGTCGGGAATCTGCCGGATGGCCTCCAAAGTCACGTCGTCCGAACACTCGGCAGGGCCGTAGGCGTTGAGCAACGGCACTTTTGGGAAGTCCTGCAGCCAGCGGCGGCACAAGGCGGGAGGCAGTGCCTCGCCGGTGGGAATCATCCAGCGCAGCCCCTCCAGTCCGCCCCGCAGGTCCGATCGGTCGTCGGCGCATTCCTCCAGCAAATGCTGCATCAAAGAGGGAACGGTCTGCAGGATGCTCAACTGGCGGTTGGCCAGCTCTTCGAGCAGCCGCAATGGATCGTGGGCCACGCCGTCGGCGAAGATCTCGACCCGCGCGCCCACCAGCAGCGCTGCCGTGAACTGCCACACCGAGATGTCGAAGCATTGCGAAGCCGTCTGGGCCACCACATCGCCTGCTCTGAGCTGCAGCCTGTCGATCAGGTCGTCGAGGTGATTGACAAAACCCTGCCTGTGCACCATGGCACCCTTGGGGATTCCGGTGGAGCCGGAGGTGTAGATGACGTAGGCGAGATTGGTGGGGAAGGGTTCCGGGTTCCGGGCTCCGGGCTCCGGGTTTCGAATTTCGGATTCCGGATTCTGGACTCGGGAACCTGGAACCCGGAACCTGGAACCCGAAACCTCTGCCTCTTCAGCGCAGAGCACATGGGGGCGCGGTTGGGTGGGTAGTTCCTCGAGGGCTCGGGTGAGGGAATTTGAGAGTTGGAAGGAGGTTATGGCGAGGGGTGTTTGGCTTTGCTGGAGGACGGTGGCCATGCGCTGGGCGGGGTGTTTGGGATCCAGGGGAAGATAGGCGGCACCTGCTTTCAGGACGCTCAAGATGGCGATGAGCAATTCGGGGCGGCGTTGGTCCAGCAGGGCGACTACGCTGTCCGGGCCAATTCTGAGTTGCTGAAGTTGGCCCGCCAGGACGGCACTGCGATGCAGCAGTTCGGCGTAGCTGCAAGCTTGATCCTGAAATCCGACCGCACAGGCATCTGGAGTCCGCCGGGTTTGTTCCTCGAAGCGCTGGTTGAAGCTGTCGCCTCCGGAGAACTGAAAAGCGCTGTCGTTCCATTCCAGCAAGATCTGGCGGCTCTCGGCTTCCGTCAGCAAGGGCAGTTCGAAGACCCGTCGATCCGGAAAAGCCACCGCCGAAGCCGCCAGCACCCGCAAATGCCGGATCAGGCGACGGATGGTGGAACGGTCAAACAGGTCCAAGGCGGCGGCCAAGGTGCCCTGCACGCCCTCTGGGCGATCGTGCAGGGTCAGGTCGAGGTCGAATCCGACAGTTGTCTTGTCGGGCGCCAAAAATCCCAGCCGCAGCCCTGGCACCTCCAACTGGGGCGCGGGAGCGTTCTGCAAGGTGAAAAGCACCTGAAAAAGTGGCGTGTGGCTGGTGTCGCGCTGGGGCTGCAGCTCTTCGACAAGCTTTTCGAAGGGCAAATCCTGGTGAGCGAAGGCGCCCAAAGTGGATTCGCGTAGCTGGCCGAGCAGTTGGCGAAAGGTCGGTCGTCGCGAAAAAACGGTGCGCAAGGCCAGGGTGTTGACGAAAAAGCCGATCAAAAGCTCGATTTCGGCCCGGTTGCGGTTGGCGATGGGCGATCCGATCACGACGTCTTTCTGGCCCGAATAGCGAGAGAGCAAGCTGGAGAAAAGGCCTAAAAGCAGCATGAAGAGCGTAGCGCCTTCCTGACGAGCCAGCTCCCG
>JANQFM010000765.1 GCA_028277865.1 Acidobacteriota bacterium | reverse complement strand
GGTTATTGCCGACCGGTGCATCGGGACGAGGATTGGACTTTATCGACAGCCTCAAGATGTGGGCTCTCCCACAACGATGGCCTTGACCCCTCCCTTCTGCCGGTTTCCGGTTTCCGGTCTCCAGTCTCCGTCTCTGACCTGACAACCGCGTGACCATCCGTTTTCCCGCCCCCTGGAAAGCAATTCAAAAATTGGTACACTATATTCGGATCCTATTTGCAGCAAGGGAAAACAGCCTTGCAACAACAGCTTCGAACTCGATAGAGGCCAAAATCCGTGGCGTCCGGCAGGCTGCGGAAACCGGGGGGACAATTCAGCATGGGCGACGGCGTCCAGAGCCGCTATGACGGCTCCGAGATCGCGGTCATCGGGATGGACTGCCGCTTTCCGGGGGCAAAGGGCGTCGAGCAATTCTGGCACAACCTCTACCACGGCGTGGAATCGATCAGCCGCCTCAGCGACCGGGAGCTGATCGAGGCGGGCATTCCGGCTGAGCAGCTGGCAGATCCTCGTTACGTCAAGGCCTCCCCGCTGCTGGAGGGCGTGGAGGAGTTCGACGCTTCCTTTTTTGGCTATAACGCCTTGGAAGCCCGCTTGATGGATCCACAGCAGCGCATCTTTCTGGAATGCTGCTGGCACGCCCTGGAGCAGTCCGGCTACGCGGCTTCCAAGACGCCTGGACGCATCGGGGTCTTCGCCGGATCCAAGACCAACACCTACCTTTTTCACCTGGCCTCCAACCGGGATTTGCTGGAATCGATGGACATGTTCCAGCTGGTGTTGGGAGGCGATCAGGCCATGCTGGCCACCCGCATCTCCTACAAGTTCGACCTCAAAGGTCCCAGCTACTCGGTGCAGACGGCCTGTTCCAGCTCGCTGGTGGCCATCCACCTGGCTTGCCAGAGCCTGCTGCTGGACGAGTGCCGCATGGCTTTGGCGGGAGGGGTGGCCGTCAACGTTCCTCACAAGGCAGGCTACCTTTATCAGGAAGGAGGCATCCTGTCGCCCGACGGACACTGCCGGGCCTTTGACGCCAAAGCCGCCGGCACGCTCTTCGGATCAGGCGCCGGAGTGGTGGTCCTCAAGCGCCTGGAAGATGCCCTGGCGGACGGGGATCCGGTCTACGCTGTCATCTTGGGTTCGGCCACCAACAACGACGGCTCGCACAAGGCCAACTTCACAGCGCCCAGCGTGGAAGGGCAGGTGCAGGTCATCCTGGAGGCTTTGGCCTGCAGCGGCGTCCAGGCGGACTCGATCTCCTACGTTGAAACCCACGGTACGGGCACCCAGGTGGGCGATCCCATCGAAGTGCTGGCCCTTTCCGAAGCTTTCCGCTCCAGCAGCGACAAGAGGGGCATTTGCGCCATCGGATCGGTCAAGTCCAACCTGGGCCATTTGGATGCGGCGGCCGGGATCTCCAGCTTCCTCAAGACCGTCCTGGCACTGGACCGCGGCTGGCTGCCTCCCAGCCTGCATTACGAAAAGCCCAATCCCAGCATCGACTTCGAAAACAGCCCCTTTTACGTCAATGCAAAGCTCAAGGAGTGGCCTCGCAACCGGCAGCCCAGGCGCGCCGGCGTGAGCTCCTTTGGCTTTGGAGGCACCAATGCTCACCTGATTCTAGAGGACGCCCCGCAAGGCCGCACTTGCGGCCCCTCGCGCCCGGCCCAGTTGCTGCTCCTGTCCGCCCGTCAGGAGGAGGCTCTGCAGGAAGCTTCCAACAACCTGGCCGCTCACCTGGAGACGAATCCCGAGCTGAATCTGGCCGACACGGCCTTTACTCTGCAGATGGGACGGCATGACTTCAGCCGACGCCGCTTCTTGGTCTGCCGAAGCCTGGAGCAAGCCGCCCAGGCGCTGCAAAGCGGCGATAGCGCGCAACTGGTGGACGGCACCCAGCAAGCCCACGACCGTCCTATCGCCTTCCTCTTCCCCGGCCAAGGCGCCCAGTACGTCGGCATGGCTGCCGGGCTCTACGAATCAGAGTCGGCATTCCGCCGCCATGTCGATGAGGCTGCCCAATTCCTCGAGCCGTTGCTGGGAGTAGATCTGAGGTCAGTTGTCGGAGTCAGAAGGAATCAGGAGTCAGGAGTCAGGAGTCAGGGAGAGGGGAGTTCGGAATCGGAGGTTCCGGGTTCCAGGTTCCAGGTTCCAGATTCTGAAATCCGAAATTCGGAGTCTGGGATCTGGGATCTGAAACCCGGTGCTTGGAACCCGGAACCTGGAACCTCTGCTTCCGACTCCCGACTCCCGACCCCCGACTCCTCTCATATCTCCCGCCTCGACCAGACCTCCCTCACCCAGTCGGCGGTTTTCGTCATCGAGTACGCCTTGGCGCGGCTGCTGATGTCTTGGGGGTTGAAGCCTTCGGCCATGATCGGGCACAGCATCGGAGAATATGTGGCGGCTTGTTTGGCGGGGGTTTTTTCGCTGCAGGACGCCCTGAAGCTGGTGGCGGTGCGGGGGCGGTTGATGCAGCAATTGCCAAGCGGCGCCATGCTGTCGGTTTCGCTGGGCGAAATGGAATTGCAGGCGGAACTGGACGGGCAATTGGCCCTGGCGGCAGTCAATGCACCCTGCTCCTGCGTCGCTTCGGGACCGACTGCGGAGATCGAAAGGCTGGAGCAGGGCCTCAAGGAAAAGGGAGTGCAATGCCGACGGCTGCATACCTCACACGCCTTTCACTCCTCCATGATGGAACCGGCTTTGGATCCTTTCCGCGAGGAGTTGGAGAAGGTTCAATTGAAGCCTCCCAGCATCCCCTGCATATCGAATTTGACAGGGGAATGGATCACGGCTTCGCAGGCCACCGATCCCGGCTACTGGACGCAGCACCTGCGCCGCACGGTTCGTTTTTCGCAAGGCCTGGGCCAAATGCTGCAGGATCCGCATCGGATCTTGCTCGAAGTCGGCCCCGGCACGACTTTGAGCAGTCTGGTCCGAAAGCATGAGGACACAGCAGGCGAGCGGGCCATCCTCTCCACTTTGCGCCATCCCAAGGACAGCCGCCCGGACCTCGACTTTCTGCTTCACACGCTGGGGCGGCTGTGGCTGTCGGGGGCGTCCATCGACTGGAACGGATTCTGGCGCGACGAAAAGCGCTGTCGACTGCCCTTGCCCGGCTACCCCTTCCAGCGCCGGCGCCACTGGATCGACCTGGCGCCATCAGCCGCAGCCACCGACTTTCCGCAAGACCAAGTCAGCCTGGATAAAAAACCCGACCTGTCAGAGTGGCTTTACCGCCCGGTCTGGCGGCAAACGGATCCTGTGGAGGTGCCGGAGCAATCGGATGAGGATGCCTGCTGGCTGATCCTTGGGGAGGATGCAGGCTTGGCGGCGACACTGGCGCAACAGATAAGAGGCGAGGTGGTTTGGGCTTCGGAAGGCTCTTCTTTTCAGCAACTCGATGAGGACCGATTCAGCGTCCGCCCGGACAGCCGGGAAGATCTGGAGGCGCTGCTGAAAGGCCTGCTGGAAAAAGGCCGGATTCCCGGGCACATCCTTCACCTTTGGAACCTGGCTGCCGGCACCGGTCCCCTGCAAAGCGGATTCTATTGCCTGCTGGCCCTTTCCCAAGCCTTGGGCGGCCTCAAGCTGGAGCAGTCCCTGCGGCTCAGTGTCCTCACTTGTCGAGCCCAGCCGGTCAGCGGTGATGAAGAGCTGAATGCCGAGCAAGCCGCCTGCCAGGGGCCGTTGCGCGTCTTGCCCAAGGAGCTGGCGCACATTTCCTGCCGTTCCATCGACTTAGACGAGGCGGTGCCGGACGAAGTCCTTGCCGCTCAGATCATCGCCGAACTGGTCGCCTGGCCGCCGGAAACCACCCTGGCCTTCCGTCAAGGCCACCGATGGGTGGAGGATTTCGAGCCGATCCGCCTGGAAGAAGGGGAGCAGACGCCTGTGAAGCAAAGAGGCGTTTACTGGATCAGCGGCGGGTTGGGGGGCTTGGGGCTGGTGATGGCCGAACACTTGGCCCGCACGGCCCAAGCCCGTCTGGTGCTGACGGGCCGCACAGCTTTGCCTGAGCGCGAGTCCTGGCAAAGCCACCTCCAATCGCATCCGGCTGAAGATCGAATCGGACGCAAGATCCGGCAGTTGATGCACCTGGAAACGCTGGGTGCCGAAGTGCTTGCGCTGAGCGCCGATGCTGCCGACCGTGCCCAAATGCAAAAGGCATTCGACAACGCCTTGGAGGAGTTCGGAAAACTCGACGGCGTCATCCACGCCGCCGGAATCGCTGGCGGCGGACTGATGCAGCTCAAGACTCCACAGATGGCGGAGTCGGTGCTGCGTCCCAAGCTGGAAGGGGCACGCGTCCTGGCCGAGCTGCTCGAAGAGAAGGGGCAATCGCCCGACTTCGTGCTCCTGTTTTCCTCACTGCAAACCGTACTGGGGGACTTTGGGCAAGCCGACTACACAGCCGCAAACGCCTTCTTGGACGCCTTTGCCCAGGAGCAACGCCGCCGAGGCCTTCCGTTCATGGCTATCGACTGGGACAACTGGCAGGAAGTGGGAATCGCCGTCGAAACCGAAGTGCCGGAGCATCTCAAGCAGTGGCGGGACGAGCTGCTCGCCAAAGCCATTGCTCCGTCCGAGGGAATCGAGGTTTTCAAACGGGTCATGGCCGGCTTGATGCAGTGGCCCCGCCTGGTCGTCTCGACTCAGGAGTTGAAGCCGCGCATCGAGCTGAGCAGCAGCTTTACGGGCGGGCGGATCGTCCAGGAGTTGGCGGGCGCTGTTGAGGACAAGCCAGAAGCCGCCAAGATGCCGGGTCTCCCTACGGGGTCCAGGCGGGAGTTGGAACGGCGCATTACAGCGGCCTGGAAAAGCGTCCTGGAAGTGGACCAGGTGGGGCTGCACGACAATTTCTTCGACCTGGGCGGCAATTCGCTGACCGGAATGCAGCTCATCTCCGAGTTGAACCGGAGACTGGATGCCCGGCTGTCTCCGGTGCAGCTTTTCGAAGCGCCCACGCCCGGCGCACTTGTCGACATGCTTGCGCCGCAACAAGAGGAAGAAGCAACCGCGCCCAGGCGCTCGGAAACCCGGCAAGGCAGCATCGCGGTGATCGGAATGGCGGGGCGCTTTCCGGGCGCGGAGAACATCGACCAGCTCTGGGAAAACCTCTGCCAGGGGATCGAGTCGATTCGGTTTTTCAGCGACGAGGAGCTGAAAGCGGCAGGAGTGCCCACTGAACTCATCAGCCACTCCGACTACGTCAAAGCCCGACCTGTGCTGGAAGGCGCCGACCTGTTCGATGCTGCCTTTTTCGGCATCTCCCCCCGCGAAGCCCGCATTACCGACCCCCAGCAGAGGGTCTTCCTGGAACTTTGCCACCAGGCTCTGGAGGATGCCGGACAGGATCCGATGAACTGTCCGGGGCCGGTGGGCGTCTACGCCGGATCGAGCATCAGCAGCTATTTGCGCAACCTTTACGCCAATCCCGAATTCATCCGCTCGGTCGGGGACTTTCAGGCTCTCATCGGCAATGAAAAAGACTCACTGCCCATGCGGGTTTCCTACAAGCTCAACCTGCAAGGCCCCAGCCTGGCCGTACAAACCTTTTGCTCGACTTCCCTGGTGGCCGTCCATCTGGCCTGCCGCAGCCTGCTGGAGGGCGAGTGCGATATGGCCTTGGCCGGAGGCGCCTCGATCCACTTTCCCCAGACGGAGGGCTATTTGTACGACGAGTCGGGAGGCGTATCCCGCGATGGGCATCTGAGGGCTTTCGACGCCCAGGCCAGCGGATACATCTTCGGCAGCGGAGCGGCAGTGGTGGTGCTCAAGCCTTTGGAGGACGCCCTCCAAGACGGCGATCCCATCCGCGCGGTCATCCGGGGAACCTCGGTGACCAACGACGGTGCGCTCAAGGCGGGCTACACGGCCACTGCGGTGGAGGGGCAGTCGGCCGCCATCGCCCAGGCGCTGGCCCGATCGGACGTCCCCCCGCAAAGCATCGGATACCTGGAATGCCACGGCTCGGGAACGCCCCTTGGCGACCCGGTCGAAATCACTGCCCTAAGCCGAGTTTACGGGAAAGAGTCGCCGGGCCGGCAGCGCTGCACGATCGGTTCCATCAAGACCAACCTGGGCCATCTGGACCGAGCCGCCGGTGCGGCGGGGCTGATCAAGGCCGCCCTGACGCTGCAAAAGGCAAAGATTCCGCCCAGCCTGCACTTTAATGAACCCAATCCCAACATCGACTTCGAATCCAGCCCTTTCGCGGTCAATACCGAGCTGAGCGATTTCCCGTCCGATGGCCAACCGCGACGCGCCGCCGTCAATTCGCTGGGGTTGGGCGGCACCAATGCTCACGTGGTCCTGGAAGAAGC
This sequence comes from Acidobacteriota bacterium, assembly GCA_028277865.1. Classification (GTDB taxonomy): domain Bacteria; phylum Acidobacteriota; class UBA6911; order RPQK01; family DATIPO01; genus JANQFM01. Next base: position 1,659 of record JANQFM010000765.1, on the reverse strand, counting down.
ACCCGCACCTGAACCGGTCTCGCAATCGCGGGACTGGCAGCTGCTCTGCCTGTCAGCGCGCACGGAAACGGCTTTGGAAGCAGTCACCCGGCAGGTTACGGCATGCCTGAAGGACTGCTCGGAGCAGGATTTCCCCGAAATCGCCTACACGCTGAAGACGGGACGCCACGCCTGGGAATTGCGCCGCATCCTGGTTTGCAGCGATCCTTTAGACGGCGCCCAAGCCCTGCAATCGCTGGACAAGCGCCGGGTGTGGAGCAGTGCTTGCCGCGATGAAAGCCCTCCGCCGGTCGCCTTCCTGCTGCCGGGTCTGGGAAGCCAGTATCCCGGGATGGCCCGCCAGCTCTACCAGCAGGAACCGGTTTTCCGCAAAGAGCTGGACCGCTGCGCCGAATTGCTGCAACCGCTGCTGGAAGAGGATTTGCTTGAGGTGATCTATCCAGCTGAGGCGCAAGAGGGGAACGCCCGCACCCCTGCGGGCTCCGCCACCGATTTACGGCGCATGCTGGGCAGGCAACAGGAGCCGCAAAGCCCCGATTCGGAACGCCTTGACCAGACTCGCGTGGCCCAGCCAGCCATTTTCGCCCTGGAATACTCCCTGGCACGGCTCTGGATGTCCTGGGGGATCCATCCCCAGGCTTTGATCGGCTACAGCGTGGGCGAATACGTGGCGGCTTGCCTGGCCGGAACCCTGAGCTTGGAAGAAGCCCTCAAACTGGTGGCTCGTCGCGCCCAGCTCATCGATCCATTGCCGCCAGGCGCCATGCTGAGCGTCCCCTTCGACTGGGAACAGACTGAGGAGTTGTTGGGGGACGACCTTTGGCTGGCGGCTGTCAACGGCCCTCAGCAATCGGTGGTGGCCGGAGCGGTCGAGGCCGTCCAGGCGCTTCAAGAACGCCTCGAGCAAGAAGGCCGAAGCTGCCGACGCCTGCAAACCACACACGCCTTCCACACTCCCCTGCTGCAACCCATCTGCGAGGAAATCACCCGGCTGGCCTCCAGCCTCAATCCCGCCGAGCCGCGCATTCCCTGCATTTCGAACCTGACGGGTGGCTGGATGAGCGCCGAGCAGGCCACCGATCCCGGATACTGGGCCGAGCACGCCTGCCGTCCGGTGCTTTTCGGACAAGGGATCGAAGAAATCCTCAAAGAGCCCGACACCCTGCTGATGGAAGTCGGCCCTGGCCAGACGCTGGGCAGCCTGGCACTGCAAAGCGCCCCTTCCGATCAGCCCACGCCCCGCGTGCTGGCCTCGCTGCACCATTCCTACGAAACCGGCTCCGATCAGGCATATCTGCTCGAAACGCTGGGCAAGCTGTGGCTGCTGGGCGTCGAGCCGGACTGGAAGGGGTTTTACGCGGAGGAACAACGGCGCAAACTGGCACTGCCCACCTATCCATTCGAGCGTCGGCGTTTCTGGGTTGACCCGGCACCTGAGGCCCAGCCCTTGACTCATGCAGGCTCCAGCCCCGCAGAGCAGGTCCGCATCTTCACGACTTCCTGGAAGCGTTCCGTCGCCGCCTCGCCGGAACAAAGCAGCCTTGAAAAGCACTGGTTGATCTTTCAGGATTCGTCCGGCCTGGGCGATGGCTTGGCGCAGCGCCTGGAAGAAAACGGCGGGCAGGTCAGCCGTGTCCGACCGGGAGAGGCTCTTGAGGA
>JANQFM010000761.1 GCA_028277865.1 Acidobacteriota bacterium | reverse complement strand
TCTCGGCGCCGGATCGGGCTATTTTTCATTTCGTCTGGCCGGAAAAGTCGGCGAGAAAGGACGTGTCTATGCGGTCGACGTCCAGCCCGAGATGATCCTGCACCTGAACCGCCGCATTCGGGATTCGAAGTTTACGAACGTCGTCAGCGTCCTTTCCGAGCCCGAAGATCCCCTGCTCCCGGACGCCTCCGTCGACCGCTTCTTCATCTGCGACACCTGGCACCACATCCCCAGCCAGACCCAGTACCTGGGCTTGATGCGAAAGATACTGAAACCGGGCGGCCAGGTCGTCATGATCGACTTCAAGAAGAAAGAGCTGCCATTTGGCCCGCCCCAGTCGATGAAGATCTCCCGCCAGGACCTGATCGCTCAAATGGAGGAGAACGGCTTTCGCCTAGCTCAGGAACACACCTTCCTCGAATACCAGTACTTCTTGATCTTCAAGTCCGTCGATTAAGCGGCAATGCGTCGACGGTTCGATCGAAGCGAGCCAGGGCAGCTCACGCAAAAAGGCGCTAAGGCGCAAAGCACAGCGCTTCGGAGGTGCTGAAAGGACACCTGGCTGATGTCCGGGCCCACCAGCCCCTCAGTCCAGTCCGGGCCGCCCCAGCATGCGGCCCGCGAACCAGATCACCAAGCCCACCAACGTGACGAACGGTCCTTCCCACAATTTCCAGAAAAGGGGCAGCCCCTCCGCCCAATCGATCCCGATCAGCGCCAAACCGAAGAGCGGGATGGCGCGGCCCATATACTGCACGATCCGGAGATGTCGTCGCAGATCGAACGAAACGACCCAGAAGAGTCCGCCCAGTAGTGCGTACAAGGCGGAGTTCGAGCGGGTCAGGTAGCCGACGACGGACGCGTCGGGCAACTGTCCCATTCCCAACTGTGAATGGATCGATTCCATCCAGGAGCGGGGGGCGACGACAAAGATCAGGGCCAGGAGGGAGGCGGTGCCGATCCAGCGCAGGACGACCTTCAAGATTCGTTCCGCAGTCGAGTCGTTGAGCGACATCGGATTGACCTCAAGTTCCTTTTGGAGTGCGGCAGCTTGCTGCCGCTTTCACAGGTGCAAGCTTGCTTGCACCATTTCTTCCAGAAGGCGGCAGCAAGCTGCCCCCTGACAAAGCGCAAGCAAGCTTGCGCACTCCAAACGACCCTAGAACCGGAAGACGGCTCCAATCGAGATGCGCAGACTGTTCTGGCTGGCGTCACCGAAGCGGGTAAGGACATAGTCAGCCTGGATGACCCGGAATGCCAGCCAATCGGTGGATTCAACATCCAGGCCTCCTCCTACGGCCATGGCAAAGGCCGTGTCCGAGCCGGAAGCCCCCAAGCCGGAGAAGTCAAAGTGAGCTCCTCCAAAAAGAAAGTGAACGAAAGGCTGGGCCCGCCCGGTCCGCGCAGTGAACCTCGGCCCAAAGAGAAAGAGGTAGACCATCCCATCCAGGC
>JANQFM010000752.1 GCA_028277865.1 Acidobacteriota bacterium | reverse complement strand
CGCCCCACCACCCCATCGGGGTCAAGGGCATCGGCGAGACGGGCACCATCGCCAGCACCATCACCGTTTACAACGCCGTCATGGACGCCTTGCGGCCCCTGGGAGTCGATCAGATCGAAATGCCCCTGCGGCCCGCGCGCGTCTGGCAAGCCATCCAGGACGCTGAGCAGAGGGGAGGTAGCTAGGTGCTGCCTTTCGAAAGTGACGCCAGCTTTGCCAGGGATGCTGTAAGAGAAGGGAGGCCGGAGACCGGAGACCGGAAACCGGCAGAAGACGGAGAAGACTTTGGAAATCCGTGTTTCCGAGTCCCCTCTGCCGGTCTCCGGTTTACGGTTACCTGTCTCCGTATTGAGAACGCGAGGAAAGAGTATGCGTGCAGCCAAGTTTGACTACCATCGTCCCGGCAGTGTTGATGAAGCCGTCCAATTGCTTTCATCCGAAGGCGAACTCAAGGCTCTTGCCGGAGGGCACAGCCTGCTGCCGGCCATGAACCTGCGACTGGCCCAGCCCCAAGCCCTGGTCGACATCGGACGCCTGGAAGAGCTGAAAGGCATTCGCATCAAGGACAATGCCCTGCTGATCGGCGCCCTGGCGACTCATGCCGCCATCGCCGATTCCGTCCAGGTGCAGCAGCACTGTCCCGCCTTGGCCGATGCTTGCGGACATGTGGGAGATCCGCAAGTCCGCAACTGGGGAACCCTGGGAGGCAACCTGGCCCATGCCGATCCCGCTTCCGATCCCCCGGCCGTGATTTTAGCCTCGGGAGCCTCCATCCACCTGCAAGGCCCGGACGGTCGGCGCAGCGTGGCGGCTGACGACTTCTTCCTGGACCTGTTCGCCACCGACCTGCGCTCCGGCGAGCTGATCACCGCCATCGAAGTCCCCAGCTTGTCGGGCCGCAAAAGCGCCTACGTCAAGCTGGCCAATCCGGCCTCGCGCTACGCCATGGTCGGGATTTGCGTGGTGCTGGAATGGGATGGCTCAAGCTGCAAATCAGCCCGAGTCGCCGTCACCGGCGCAATGCCCAAGGCCGTCCGTTCAGCGGGCGCCGAAACAGGCCTGTCCGGCTCTTCGCTGGACGAAGCCGCCCTGGAGCAGGCTTCCGAGGCCTTACAGCAAGACCTTGGCGAGGACGTCCTGGACGACATCCACGCCCCGCGCGATTACCGGCGTGCCATGACCGGCGTCTACCTCAAACGAGCCGTCCGCGCCGCATTATCGGGATAAATCTCTTTTCGCGTCCCATTCTTTAATCTCGCGTCCTTTCGCGGGCCTCCTACTCCCATGCAAAGCGTCGAAACCGTCCTCCAAGCCCTCACCGACCAGGACTACATCGCCGACCGCGGCCTGGCCACCACCATCTTCCTGTCCATTCGCCTGCAAAAGCCTCTTTTCCTGGAAGGCGAAGCGGGCGTCGGCAAGACCGAGGTGGCCAAAGTCCTCTCCCGCTCCCTTCAAACCCGCCTCATCCGCCTGCAATGCTACGAGGGCCTGGACGTCTCAAGCGCCCTTTACGAATGGAACTATGCCCGCCAGCTGCTGGAACTGCGCCTCTTGGAGGCATCCGGCGCCGCTCGCGAAGAGATGCACCGAGGCATCTTCAACCGCGACTTCCTGCAGGCCCGTCCCCTGCTGCAGGCCGTCGAAGCGGGTGCCCAGGGCAAAGCGCCCGTGCTGCTTATCGACGAGCTGGATCGGGCTGACGAGGAGTTTGAGGCTTTCTTGCTGGAGCTGCTCTCCGACTTCCAGGTCACCATCCCCGAGTTGGGCACCATCCAGGCCGAAAAGCCGCCCGTGGTGGTCATCACCTCCAACCGTACCCGCGAAATCCACGATGCCCTCAAGCGGCGCTGCCTTTACTATTGGATCGACTATCCCGGATTCGAGCGGGAGCTGAAGATCGTCCGCACCAAGGCGCCCGACGTCGAGCCCGCCCTGGCCCGCCAAGTCACCGCCTTCATTCAGGAGCTGCGCCGTATGGAGCTGTTCAAAAAACCGGGCGTTGCCGAAACCCTCGACTGGACGGCCGCCTTGGTGGCGCTGGACCAGAAGGAACTGAGCCTGGATGTCGTGGAGGAGACGGTGGGCGCCGTCCTCAAGTACCAGGACGACATCGAGTCCTTGCCGAGGGAGTCGTTGAAGGCCGTCCTGGACCGAGCGCGATTGAAGGCGGAATGATCTGAGATTCGGAAGCCACAGAGACACAAAGGACACAGAGTTGCTTCTGAATCTTCTCTGTTCACCCTGTGACTCTTTGGAAAGGTCACCTCGCCCCGCCGCTCGGTGCTTCCTCGAGCCCCTCCAGCAGCTTCAGAACCTCTGCATCGGCCTTCTTCCACACCTCCCGCAGGGTGGACTCGGCTTCGGCGGCGGTTTGCAAGTCTCCAGCCCGGCGGGCCGATCGGGCCAGGCCAAGTAAGGACAGAGCCCGGCGGGGGGCTCGCTCCAGTGCGGCTTCGAACTCCCGTTGGGCTTCTGCCGGTCGCCCCAGCCGCAAGAGAACCTCCCCCAGCAATTCGTGGGTGGGCTTGCTGGGCATGGGAGGGCCGTAGGACAAGGGCATGGCGTCCTCTTCGGCAGCGGCTTCGCGTAGCAAGCCCAAGGCGATCTGATGACTGCCCTTGCTGAGCAGAATCAGGCCTTGTAGCTCCTTTTTCACCACCTGCGCCGCCGGCCTCTCGGGTTCCATTTTGCTCAAGAGGGCTTCCGCCTGGGAAACCCGGCCTGAGTAGAGTGCCTCCAGGGCATCGCCGAAGTGATCGTGGAAGCTGCCGCCCGAAGGGGGGAGGTTGGTCAAGCGGCCCTGGGTTTCGATGACCTGCTGAGCCCGCATGCGTCCATGGGAGGAGCCCAAGCGCCCTCCTTCGGGTTCCTTGCGGGCCTCTTCGACCGTCTGCAGCATGGCCTGAGCTTCTTTGTAGCGGCCCTGCTGCAGGTAGCTGTAGTGGAGCCAGAAAAAGGAATGGAAGTCGAGCTGATTGACTCCCAGCTTCTTGCGTTTGACTCTGGCCTGGGATACGGCCCAGGCTTTTTCATTGGCCGTGGATGACTCGTCCCATCGCCCCAGGGCCACGTAAATATGGGAGATCATGTGCTGGGCGTGGGAGGCGTCGGGCGCGATCTTGTTGTAGACCCGAGCCGCCCGCAGACCCAGCGGGGCGTGAATCGGGTCGTCGTAGGAGTGGATCAGGTAGTGAGCTGCACCTGGGTGCTGATGGTTCTCGGCAAAGACCTCCTCGACAATGGAAGCCGCCCGCATATAGTTGCGATAATCGCGTGTGCCGTCGGTCAATCCCAAGATCGAGAGGGCATAAAGGCTGGCCACTTCATGATCGCCCGGATATTCTTGGTACATCTCCTGTAAGGCGTCATGGTAGGCCTGATCGCGCTCGGACTTGGTGCCGGGACCGAAAAGCTTCTCCAGGCTGGCCAGAAAATCCTTCTCCCGTTGCGTCGGCGCCTTGGCCAGGCGCTGCTCGGCAGTGGGCGCCAGTCGATTGAGTGCCTGGCGTGCCGCTTCCACATCTACGCCTCTCCACAGGGGGTGGTTGTGGGTCACTGCTTCGCCCCAGTAGGCCATGGCGAAATCGGGATCCAGTTGACTGGCCTTTTGGAATTGCTCGCGGGCGTCATCGAATTCGAAGCTGTGCAGGTAGAGAACCCCCTCGATGAAGTGCTCTTGGGCCTCGGCTGATCCGGAGGTGGGAAAATCGATCTTGCCCAAGGC
>JANQFM010001094.1 GCA_028277865.1 Acidobacteriota bacterium | reverse complement strand
ATCCTGGTGGCTGAGCAGATCCAGACTGCAGAGGCCCGCAGGATGCGGGCGCTCCCGGTCGGCGCCTCCCTGCGCTCCCCGGTCTGCGGCTGCGCCCTGCTGGGCTTTTTGGCAATCGGCCTTCGAGCGGCAAGGTCCGAACGCTGGACGGAAACAGGGAAGCCAATTGCGGGCTGGCCACGGCCAGCCTAAGCCCGGCCCCGCCTGCCAGCTCTGCCAGTCTGCGGTGAGGAGTGGCTGGGTGCAGGGGCAGATAAGCGCCGCCCGACTTCAGAATGCCCATCAAGGCAATCCCCATCTCCAAGCTGCGCTCCAGGCAGATTCCCACCAATGTTTCCGGCCCCGCCCCCAGATTCCGCAATCGGGCTGCCAGGCCGTCGGAACGCCTCTTCAGTTCGCCGTAGCTGACTTGGTGGCGTTGGAAGGCAATGGCGATGGCGGCGCAATTGCGTTGGGCTTGTTCCTCGAAGATGTGCTGGACCGGCCTTTGGGGGAATGGCAGGTCGCCTCCTTCAGCCCATTCCGCCAGCAACTGGTGCCTTTGAGCTTCATTCAAGACGGGAAGCTGCGAGATGGCCTGCCGGGGATCGGATACGATTGCCTGCAGCAAGACCTGGAACTGCCCGGCCAGGCGTTCGATGGTGGTTCGGTCGAAGAGGTCGCTGCTGTACTCCCACAGCACCAAATCTCCCTCTGCTGCCTGTCGGTCGGTATCCTGCAATCCGATCTGCTGTTCGGCGCGGGGGATCACCAGCACGTCCAAGTCGAATTTGGCCGAACCGTTGGTGCGGTAGTCGATCTCACCCTTCACATCGCCGAGATTCAATTCGGGCACCGGGGCGTCGTGAAAGCTGAAGAAGACCTGAATGAGGGGATTGCGGCTCAGGTCGCGGGCAGGTGCCAGGGCTTCCACCAATTGGTCGAAAGGCAGCTCCTGGTGGGCATAGGCCTGAAGGGTCACTTGGCGAACGCGCTGCAGAAGCTCCAGGAAGGTGGGGTCGCCGCCCAGGTCGGTGCGCAGCACGATGTTGTTGACCAGCATGCCCAGCAGGCCTTCCGATTCCCTCAGCCACCGGTTGGCCACCGTCGATCCAACCACCATGTCGCGGCGTCCCGTGTGGCGCTGTAAAAGCACCTTGAAGGTTGCCAGAAGGGTCATGAAGAGGGTGGACCCCTGGCTGCGTCCCAGTGCCTTGACAGCCTGGTAGGTCTGGGAAGGCAGGATGGCCCGTACGGCGTCGCCGCGGAAGCTGGGAACCTCCGGCCGAAGGCGGTCGGCAGGAAAGTCCAGGAAGCTGGGGCAGCCCTGCAACTGCCCTTTCCAGTAATCCAGATAGGATTGCCGCACCTCGCCCCGCATCCACTCCCGTTCCCAGCAAGACAGGTCGGCGAACTGAAAGGGCGGCTCTCGCAAAGGCGAAGGGCGGCTTTGCGAGAAGGCGACGTAAAGCGCCTCCATCTCCCGAAGCAGGCAAGCCAAAGACCATCCGTCGTGGATCATGTGATGTTCGCTCTGCACCAGGACGTGGGTCTGATCTGCCATGCGGATCAACAGCCAGCGGGCCAGGGGGAGTTGCGAGAGGTTGAAGGGCCGTCGGCTGAGGCGCTCGAAAAGGAGGTTTTTCTCGTTTAGCTGTTGCTGGCCCTGCAGGCTCGAAAGGTCCGCGAGGGGCAGGGGAGCCGGCCAAGGCGGGTGGATCGTTTGTTGAGGGCCGTCCTCAGAGTCGCGAAAGGTGGTACGCAAGATCTCGTGGCGGCGAACGATTTCAGTCAGTGTGGCCGACAATGCGCCGGGCTGCAGGCGTCCACGCAGCCAGATGGCCAATTGGGCGTTGTAGGCGAAGTTTCGCGGCGCCAGCTGATGGATAAACCAGGCCCGTTCCTGAGACAGGGAAACCGGCAGCGGGTGTTGGCGGGAGACCCTTTTGACGGTTGGCAGGCTCTTGGGGCGTTGCTCGAGGCTGTTCAAAGCGGTTTCCAGCCTGGAAGCCAGGTCTTCGAGGTGCTCAGAGAGGAAAAGATCCTGCAAAGGCAGGTCGATTTGAAAGGCCTGACGGATGCGCGCCATCACCCGTGCAGCCGCCAGCGAGTGCCCGCCCAATTCGAAGAAGTTGTCCAAGCGGCCCACCGGATCCACTCCCAGGGTCTCCGACCAGATCCCTGCCAGCACTTCTTGATAGGGGCTGCGGGGCTTTTCCTGAGCCGACAACAGACGGCCCTCTCTTTGCGGCGGTTCAAGCGCCTGGATGTCGATCTTGCCGCTGGGGGTGCGGGGCCATTGGCGGACGACCTCCCAATCCGACGGAACCATGTACTCGGGCAGGCGTTCCAGCAAGAAGCGGCGCAACTCGGAGCTGTCGGGAACCGATCCGGGGCGGGGCAGCAGGTAGGCGGCCAATCGGGGGCCGGAATTGTCTTGCAGCAGCGTTACCAGCGCCTGCTGCAGTGAGGGATGCTGCGTCAAGACCGCTTCCACCTGTGCCGTTTCGATGCGGAAACCGCGCAACTTAACCTGCCGGTCGGCTCGGCCCAGGAATTCCAGGTCACCGGCAGGAAGGTGTCGGGCCAAATCGCCGCTGCGGTAAAGGCGTGCGCCTGGATAGGGGCTGAATGGATCGGGCACAAAGCATCGGGCAGTCAAGGCAGGACGCCCCAGGTACCCTCTGGCCAGCCCCTCTCCTGCGATGTAAAGCTCCCCCTGTGCCCCCTCGGCCACCGGCTGCATACGGCTGTCCAGCAGATAGGTGCGCAGGTTGTGGATGGGACGCCCGATGGGGGCGATGGCCGTGGGGCTGGGCCGTCCGGCGTCCCAGCAGGTGGCGTCGACGGTGGTTTCGGTGGGGCCGTAGAAATTGCAGATCTCGGCTTCGGGAAAGGCCCGTCTCAGAGCCGTCAGCAAGGGGGCTGAAAAGGCCTCGCCGCCACAGGACAGGTGCCTCAGGCTGCTGCAGTCAGGAAGCAGCCCTTCCTCCAACATGCTCTGCAGCAGGGAGGGCACCAGGTGAAAGACCGTGATGCCCTGCTGACGAATCAGTCGGGCCAGCTGGCGGCCGTCCCGTTGCCCTCCGGGCCGGGCCAGCACCAATTGGGCGCCCTGGATCAGAGGAGGGAAGATCTCCCATACCGAGGCGTCGAAGCTGATGGGTGCCTTGTGCAGCACCCGGTCGCCGGGATGAAGCGGAAAACGCTGACCCATCCAAAGCAGGTGATTGCACACCGCGCGATGCGAAATCGCCGCTCCCTTGGGTTCTCCGGTCGATCCCGAAGTGTAGATGACGTAAGCCAGATTCTGCGCATCGACAGGCGAGTTCAGTTGGCAGTTGGCAGTCGGCAGTTGGCAGTTCAGAGAGGGCATCTGGAAACGCGCTCCAGCCTGAAGAATGGCCGACTCCTGCCAGCTTTGCGGATAGTCGGGATCCAGAGGCAGATAGGCGCCGCCTGCCTTGAGGATGCCCAGCAGGCCCGTGATCAAACCCAGTTGGCGTTCCATCCGGATAGCCACCACGGATTCCGGTCCTACTCCCCTGGATCTCAGATGGACAGCCAGTCGGCCTGCCTGCCGATTCAGTTCCTCGAAGCTGAGGTGGCGTTGGGCCTTTATGACGGCCAGTCTTTCGGGCGCACGCCGGGCCTGCCTTTCGACGAGAAGGTGCAGCAAGGGCTGTCGGGGGAGGGCTTTTTGGGTGTCGTTCCACTCCGCCAGCATCTGGTGCCGTTCGACGGGATCCGGTTGAAGCAACTGGGCCACCGGAGTCTCTGGACGCTGCAAAGCGATGGCCAACGTCTCATTCAGGCGGCGCAGCAACCGTCCGGCCAATAGGGGGCTGCAGCGCTTGGGATCGAACACGGCCTCCAACAGCAGCCTTCGACATTTCGCCTGACGGACCTGAAAGGACAGGCCATTGCCGGACTCATCCACTGTCCCATCGAATCCCACCACCAGGCAGACCGCCGCCGGCTCCGTTTTTGGGCCGCTTGCAGAGTGCCGCAGGTCCCGGCGCACCTGACGGAGAACCTCCTCAAAGGCAGCCTCGCCTGCCGCCTCGACTCGGACAGTCGCCCGCTTTGCAGGCTGATCGAGCCCCTCCTCAGCCCCCATCCCCTCAGCCGTCACTTCCACAGCCTGGCCGCTGGTGCCAAAAAGGCTGATTCCCAAGGCAGTCATCAGAGCTTCGAAAAATCGGCCCCGATCCGATGCCAGAGCCTGCCCCAGCCTTTCCTCTAAAAAGCATCCGATCCGGCCTGCCATCCCCCTCTCTTCCTCCACTGGCCAGATACTGTTGGGCAAGCTAGATTTTCCAACCATTTCAAATTTCTTCTCTAATTTGAAAAATCGCCTAGATTATACCAATTATTCTTTGAAGGTTAATAAGAATTGTAAATTTGTATTTCATAATATTGCATGTTTGCTTATTGATTTACCTAGATCATTGGTTGGTATTCTCAGTAGGGATTAGCGGAGGGGCAAAGCTGGAGGCTGGAGATTCAGAATCGGGAATCCAGACGACTGAAGCCGACAATTCAGCGTTCCCTCAGATGTCCTCACGCAGAGGCGCAGAGACTCTGCGTGAAAACCCATGAATCGTCAGCCAAGTGGCCCCGGTACTTTGTTTAGGGCAATTCCCTACGCATGAAAAAGTAATCACCCCATACCCACCTCCGAACGATGGCCATAGGCTGATTCTCCTGACCGCTCTTCGGATTTTTCCCTATACCCCGACCGAGTTGACAATGAGGAGCGGACGCAGGGCCCGAATTCAGGATCGCGGAGGTAAAGCCATGTGCGAGAGAGCGAAGAAGGTTCTGGTAATGGACGATGAAGAGCTGATTCGGGAAAGCATTCTGGAAATCCTGACGGGCTGCGGCTATCGGGCCGATGGAGCTTGCGACGGCGAGCAAGCCGTAGAGCTGTATCGCAGGGCCATGGCCGAGGACGAGCGCTACGATGCCGTCATCCTCGACTTGAGGGTGCCTGCAGGCCTGGGTGGCCGCGGCGCAGCGGACAGGTTGCGCCAGATCGATCCCGGGGTCCGCGCCATCGCCGCCAGTGGATATTCCGATCACAATGTGCTGGCCAGCTACCAGGAATTCGGGTTTTGCAACATCCTGGCAAAGCCGTTCACCTGCCAGGAGCTGGTTGACGCCGTCAATCGAGCCGCCAATCCTTGACCAACGCTGGTGAGGCAGCTCCTCAGACCAGGGCTCTGGGACCTGGAGCCCGGAAACCCTGACTGCCTCGGAGCCAAACTTGACCCCATTGTCAAGAATCTTCTAACCCCAGCAGCCTAGCGAGGCGTAGCCTCCGACCGGGAAGCGTGGAACGGCGCGCCGACCGGGAGCGCCCGCATCTTGCGGGCTTTCACGGCTGCCCGGAATCCCTGCCTGCGATGAAGCGAAAGCCAGACAAGCTCCAGAGGGCGCGCCCCCGCCCTGCAGGGGCATCCGTCCGCAAGAAGATGAGGAGCCGGGACGCCGGCTTCTTGGGGATGGGCGACGCCTCGCCTTCCGCCAAGGGCTTTTACCTGTCCACAATCATGCTGGGGATGGCGGCTTTCCTCTACTCGGCCGCCCACACACTGAGCCAGCCCTCTCTGACCTGGCTGCTCCTGTCGACCGCAACCGTTGCCGCCAGTTTCTTCACGGTGCAGATTCCGCTGTTCCATGCCAATCGTGATGGTGTTTACATCACCATCGGCGATATCTTCCTCTTTACCGCAATCCTCTTCTGCGGCCCGGAAGAGGCCGCAACGGTGGCTTTCATCGAAGGGCTGACCATTGTTGCCCGAGTCCAAAGCAACGGATGGAAAGCCGCCCGGATGAGGGATCTTTACAAAAAGCTCTTCAATCTGGCGCAGCTCACCCTGTCTTCCCTGCTGGCCGGCCATGTCCTCTACCTGATCGACGGTCGGCCTGCCCCCCTTCCTTCCGATCCGGCCGGTGATCCGCTGCGACTCATCCTTCTGACAGCGGTTTGCGGGCTGACCTACTACCTGGCCAATACCTGGCTTGTAACGGTCGCCATGGCTTTTTCATCGGGCCGCCGCGCCTGGGCCATATGGAAGGAAGACCTGGCCTGGTCCTGGATGACGCATCTTACCAGTTCCACCTTTGGTTGCCTGGTCTTCCTGGGGGCGGGAGACCGAATTCTGGTCATTTTGCTGATCACGCCCATGGCGTTGCTGGTCTATCTGGCCTTCAAGGCGAACCGGGATCGGATCGTCACCGCACAAAACCACGCCCGGCAGGTGGAACGCCTGCTGGATGAGAAAACTCAGGCCGAAGGAATGCTGCACCAGACCATGCAGGAACTGGAGGCTCGTGTGGAACGGCGAACCAGGGAACTGACCGTGGCCAACCGGAAGCTGCTGCAAGAGGTGAACGAGCGGCGGCGGGCCGAGGAAAGGCTGGCAGCCACGCTCGGGAGCATTGGCGACGGCGTGATCGCTTCAGGCCTGGGCGGCCGCGTGATTTTCGTCAACCAGGCCGCAGAGGAGTTGACCGGCTGGAAGCATCGGGATGCTGTCGGCCGCAGCCTCACCCAGGTGCTCCCCTGGTCTGGCGAGATCCATCTGGACGAAGAAGGCCAGCGACCCTCAGCCCTGCCCAAGGAGACCCGCTGCAACGACCGATCGGGCAGAGAACGCCTCATTTCTTATAGCTTTGCGCCGATTCGGGACGGGCAGGGACAGACTCAGGGCATGGTCGTGGCCTTTCGGGATGTCACCTACCAACGCAAGATGGAGGAGGAACTGCTCAAGGCTCACAAGCTGGAATCCCTGGGCCTGCTGGCGGGGGGCATTGCCCACGACTTCAATAATCTGCTGGGGGGGATTCTCCTTAAGACTCAACTGGCGATGATGGAGCTGTCCAAGGGCAAGAGCCCTGCCGTGGAGCTCCAGCTGATCGAAAAGGCCTCCCAAAGGGCTTCGGAGCTGACCAAGCAATTGCTGACCTTCGCCAGGGGCGGCGCCCCGGTCAAGCGAACCGTCCCCGTCGGCCAACTGATCCAGGAGAATGCCCGCTTCTCCTTGCATGGATCTCAGGTCCATCTCCGATTCGACATCCCAGAGGATCTGTGGCCTGCCAAGGTCGACAAGAGCCAAATCGGACAGGTGATCCAAAACCTGGTCATCAACGCGGATCAGGCCATGCCGGGCGGCGGAATGGTGAGGATCAGTGCGCGAAACCTTGCCGATCACTCGGATCCGACCGGCAATCTGGCCCGGGCCGACTACCTGCGGATCTCGATCGAAGACGAGGGGGACGGCATTGAAGCCGAGAACCTCAAAAGGATCTTTGATCCCTATTTCACCACCAAGGCCGGCGGCACCGGCTTGGGTCTGGCCGGCGCCTATTCCATCATCAGCCGCCATGGCGGCCGAATCGAAGTGGATTCCCAGCCGGGCGCCGGAGCGCGATTCACTTTTTACCTGCCGGCTTCCAGGGGCTAGGCCGCTAGGGCTTCAAGCGTTCTCCACGATTGAATCGAATTTGGAGCGCCCGCATCTTGCGGGCCTCTGCCTCTGGAGGGATCCCGATCCTGGCAGCCGAGCGGATCCGGACTCCAGAGGCCCGCAAGATGAGGTTGTCGTAAAAGGGCGGCAAGAGCAGATTCACGCAGAGGCGCAGAGACACAGAGGATGCAGAGAAGACGAGGATCAACACCACTGGTTATTGTCGTCGACCGGTACATCGTGACGAGGATTGGACTTTATCGACAGCCTCAAGATGCGGGCGCTCCCGGGCTTCCCGGTCTGAGGTGCCGCCTCAGTACGGCTAGAGATCGCTGGGGATCCAGGATCAAGCTCCAGAATGATCCAGACTCCCGAGTCTGCTTCCGGATTACAGCCTGGCAACAAGATGAGGCGGCTGGTTGCAGTACTCCGATTACTGCATGGCGAGTGGGATAGGCGAAGCCCTGACGGCAGAGAGTATAAG
>JANQFM010000676.1 GCA_028277865.1 Acidobacteriota bacterium | reverse complement strand
GCTCAAAGGCAAGACGATCGAATTCAAGGACGGCGACTTCAGCATGGAAAACATCTTGCTGCACGAAAATGAAGCGCCGGTCACTTCCCAAGAGCGCCGGCGGCGGCTGCTCAAGACCAATCCGGAAGCCGATTTGAACGGCGACGGAGAGATTACGGCCGAAGAGGCTCGCAGCTTCGCCGCCAAGCTGCAGTCCTCGGCCAAGAAGAAGAAGAAGCAGTGACCCGGAGGGGAGTTCTAGCTCTCAATCAAGGCCCCACCGGGACGGGCCCGGTGGTGGCCGGACGGGTTAGCCGAATTTTTACAGATCCTGGCTGAAAGACCTTTCTCTTTCTTTGCGTTCCTTGCGACTTTGCGGCTTTGCGCGAAACTCGGGAATCCGTTCGTTCTTCTCGGACGAGCCGCCTGCCGATCGTATCTTTCCTTCTCTTTCCTCCAAGATCCCGCTGCTGGCACGGCTCAGGCGGTCCCGCAGGGATCTGCCCAAGCCTGAGGATGACGGCATGTCGGCCAGGATGACTCGAGCCGAAAGGCGGTCCAGCTCACGCAGGTCTGCGTAAAGGTGCCGGGCCATCTCGGCCTCGCCACGCCTTTGGGCAGTAGCGATGACATCAGGCCGGCAACGGATGGAGGGGCGGTTTCCCAAGTAGCCCAACTTGCCGCTTCGGCCGGACTGGCTCAGTTCGTCCAAAAAATCGCTCAGGGCACCCTCCGACACAGACGCTTCAATCAGGTAGACAGGGGCGCGGGGCTGGTAGTGCCGGTGCCGCATTCCGGGTGAGATCAAGGCATCCTCTTCAGAATCCGAGACCGCAACCGGTTCGCCGAGCACTTCCGCCAGCATCTTGCGGGTCACGCCCCCGGGGCGCAAAACCTTGGGCGGGCCGTGGGCAAGATCCAGCACGGTGGATTCGATCCCCACCCGGCAGGGGCCGCCGTCTAGGATGAGGGGGATGCGGCCATCCAGGTCTTCCAGCACATGGGCCGCCGTAGTGGGCGACAGGCGCCCTGACAGGTTGGCGCTGGGCGCCGCCAGGGGACGGCCCGTGCGGCGGATCAAAGCCAGCGCCACGGGATGGGAGGGCATCCTGATGGCCGCCGTTTCCCTGCCCCGGCAAACCGCTTTGCGGATCGGTTGGCGGGCTGCAAGTACGACTGTCAAAGGCCCCGGCCAAAAGGACCGGGCCAGCAGCCCGGCCCGTGAATCCGGGGGGATCGCCACTTCTTCCAGCTCTTCGACTGCTGCAATGTGAACGATAAGGGGATTGTCCAGCGGACGCTGCTTGACTGCATAGACAGCCTCCACGGCAGGGACGGAAGTGGCGTCGGCACCCAACCCGTAGACGGTTTCGGTCGGAAATGCCACTAAGCCGCCCCGGCGCAGGATTTGGGCAGCCTGACCGACAGCAGCATGCTGCTGGGGATCATCTTCGACTTGAAGCAGGAGGGTTTTCATGGCTTGAGTCAGATTTCGGAATCAATTCGCAATCCTGACCATTAGCCTCCAGCCTGCAGCCTTCAGCCTCCAACCTTCAGCCCTCCCGGACATGCCGCCGCTGACGGATTTCCTCACCGATCATCTGCCGGAAGGCCGCGAAATCCATGCTTTGCTGGCGCTTGATGCCGTAGCGGCGCAGGGTGACGGTTTGATCGGCCTGCTCTTTTTCTCCCACCACCAAGAGGATGGGGATCTTGCGGGTGGCGCCCTGCCGGATCTTCTTGCCCAGGGTCTCGTCCGATTCGTCCACTTCGCAGCGCACCATCTCCTGTCGCAATGCCTGGCTGAGGCGGTGGGCATAATCCAGGTAGTTGGCGCCGACGGGCAGGATGCGCACCTGGACCGGCGCCAGCCAGGCGGGGAAGGCGCCTCCGTAGTGCTCGATCAAAAATGCCACGAAACGCTCATGGGTGCCTAAGGGCGCCCGGTGAATGCACAAAGGGGTGTGGGGCTCGCCGTCGGGGCCGGTGTAGGTCAATCCGAAGCGGGGCGGGACGGCGAAATCGAGCTGGTTGGTGGAGACGGTGAACTCGCGTTCGATCACAGTGCGGAACTGGATGTCCACCTTGGGGCCGTAAAAGGCCGCCTCTCCGTACTCCACCACGTATTCGACGCCCAGTTCGTCCATCGCTTCACGGACGACCTTTTCGGTGAAGTCCCAGGCCTCGGGGTTTTCCACATACTTGGCCTTGGGATCGCGTGGATCACGCAGGCTGAGGCGCATGAAGTAGTCGCTGAACTCGAACAGCTCGTAGTGCTTGCGGTGCAGTTCCATGACCCCGATGAACTCCTGCTTGGCCTGCTCAGGGGTGCAATAGATGTGGGCATCATTCATGTGCATGCCGCGCACCCGTGTCAGCCCCTGCAGCTGCCCCGACCTCTCGTAGCGGTAGCACATCCCGTACTCGGCGAAGCGCACGGGCAGCTCGCGGTAAGAGCGGGGGCGGGCGGCGTAAAGCTTGTGGTGATGGGGGCAGTTCATGGGCTTGAGGTAGTAGGCCTGCTTGCCCTCTTCGCCTTGCAGGGGATCGTCCTCCAGCAGCATGGGAGGGTACATGTCGGTCTTGTAGTGGGTCAGGTGGCCGGACGTGCGATAGAGGCTTTCGCGCGTGATGTGAGGGGTCAGCACCCGTTCATAGCCGGCCTTGAATTCCATCTCCATGGCCAGCTTTTCCAGCTCATGGCAGATGACGGCCCCGTTGGGCAGCCACAAGGGCAGTCCTTTGCCGATCTCGTCATCGATGACGAAAATGTCCAATTGTGCGCCCAGCTTGCGGTGATCGCGCTGCAGGGCCAGCTCGCGCCGAGCCATGTAGGACTTGAGCTTCTTCCTGTTGGGGAAGGCGAATCCATAGATGCGGGTCATCATGACGTTGCGCTCGTCGCCCCGCCAGTAGGCGCCCGCCACGCTGTAAAGGTGAAAGCAGTCCGATGGAATCTGGCGGGTGTTTTCCAGGTGTGGCCCCTCGCACATGTCCACAAAAGGCCCGTTGGTGTAAAAGCTGAGCTGATCGTTCCCCGCCTCGATCAGTTCGCGGGCGTACTCGACCTTGTGAGGCTCCTTCATTTCCTCCAGGCGCTGCAGAGCCTGGTGGGCAGGCAGCTCTTCCCTTTCGAATTGCTGAGCCTGGCCGATAATGCGCCGCATTTCTTTTTCAAGAGAGGGAAGGTCGTCCTCGGTAATCGGCTCAGGCAGGATGAAATCATAGTAGAAACCGTTGTCAACAGGCGGCCCGAAGCCGAGCAGTGCGCCGGGGCGGGCCTTTTGAACCGCCTGGGCCAGAATGTGGGCCAACGAATGGCGCAACTTGTAGATCGGCTCTTGCTTATGATCGTCTTGACCTGGTTGCTGCGACTTCATCACGAAATACCTCACCGATAAAAAGATAGCCGAAATGCCGTTTTCTGTGAACTGCGGCTGGGGTGACGAGGCGAAAGGCGCCGGGGCGGTCGAAGCGGCCCTCGGACGGACGGCTTATTGCAAGCTGGTAGTTCGTGCCGTTTGCTGGAAATTGCCTCTTGATTCGAACATGTTGAGCGAGGATTATAGAGGATTCAGTTGAGGTTCGCAAATCGAGGACGGGAACAGGAAACACGCAACAGGGAACAAGGACGAGAGAAAGGGGAAAAGAGCCGGAAAGCGAAAAGAGGCAGGCTCTGCAGCCCACCGGGATGCGGGGATCCCGGCCACTGCAGCCCTGCTACCGGGATCCTGATTTCTTACCTGTTCCGTGTTCCGTGCTCCGTGTTCCGCAACCATACAGGCGAGGAATTATGGCAGAGACGATGAACGCCGCACTCAAACCGGGTCCGGTGAAAGGCCTCAAATGGGCTCAGGCGCCCATACCCAGGCCCGGGCCGGGCGAAGTCCTGATCCGCATCCGGGCCACCTCCATCTGCGGCACCGACAAGCAGCTTTACAACTGGACTCCCTGGGCTCAGCAGAGGGTGCGCCGTTTCCCCATGATCCAGGGGCACGAGTTGTGCGGCGACGTGGTCGAATTGGGGCGCGGGGTCACTGCCCTCAAGGAAGGGGACTACGTCAGCGCCGAAAGCCACATCGTCGACTACCAGGGGGAGTACTTCAAGAAGGGGCTGGCCCATGTGGCGCCCGAAACACAGATCATCGGGGTCGACCGCGACGGCACTTTCGCCGAGTACATCGTCCTTCCCTGGCAAAACGCCCGGCCCAACCCTGCCGAAATGCCTGAAAGAGTGGCCGTCCTGAAAGAGAATTTCGGCAATGCCGTCCATGTGGGCTACAGTGTGGACATCGCCGACCGGGACGTGCTGATCACCGGATCCGGGCCAGCCGGGCTGATGACCTTGATCGTGGTGCGGGCGCGGGGCGCCCGGCGGGTCTTTTCTTCCGACGTCAGCCCCAGCCGACTCGATTTCGCCCGCCAATTGGGCGCCGATGCCGTCATCAACCCTTTTCAAGAGAATCAGGTCGAAAAAGTGATGGACCTGACCGAAGGCAAAGGCGTGGACGTCCTGCTTGAAATCTCCGGGGCGGCCAGCGCCATCCGCGACGGGCTCCAATTGGTCAAGCCCGCCGGCTGTGCCGTGGCCTTCGGGCTGCCCAAGGAGGCCATTCAGCTCGACTTGGCGGAACTGGTCATCTTCAAGGGGCTCACCGTGAAGGGAGTGGTGGGTCGCCGCTTGTGGGACACCTGGGAGAAAATGGAACGCCTGCTCAATGACGGCCGGGTGGACCTGTCCCCCATTGTCACCCATGAATATCCCCTTCGCGAGTTCGAAAAGGCCTTCCGGACCATGGAAGAGGGCAAATGCGGCAAGATCATGATGCGGCCCTGATGCACAGAGAAGAATCAGAAAAAGCCCCTCTGATCTCTGTGTCTCTGTGTCTCGGTGTCTCTGTGGCTTCCCGTCTCTGGCCTGAGGCGCTGCCTCGCTGCTTTTAGCCCTTGAGGATGTTGGGTTTTAGACCTCGGGCCTCAGCACCTGCCAACTGATCTTGCCCCTTCTTCCTGACTCCTGATTCCCGACTCCTTTCCCCTACAGCTTTCCCTCCATCAGCCGATACAATTCTTGTTGTACCAACCGGAGTGCTGAACAAATGCTCAACGGACCAGTGGCCGCCCCTTCTCTCCAACGGCAGGCCAAACGCCTGCCCCTTGCCTCCAATCTGGATACCGCCCTCAAGCAAGCCATCGCGATGGGCGCCTCGGATGTCCACATCCGGGCTGGGCATCCGGCCCGGATCCGATTGCACGGATCGATCAAGGTCTTGGAGGGCTTTGCCACCCCCAATCCCAGCGACACCGCTTCGATCGCCGCCCGAATCCTCTATCAGTCCCGCCGCCTGGACAAGGAAGCCACCATGCAGACAGTCCGCTTACTGCAGGATGAGGACTGCTCCTTCTCTGTCCCGGGCGGTCGCTTCCGGGTCAACCTGTGCCGGCAGAGGAGCAGCCTGGAAGTCGTGTTGCGGGTGGTGCCGGAACGAATTCCGGACCTTGATTCGCTGGGCCTTCCGGAGGCACTCAAGGACATCGCCATGCAGGAGCGCGGCATGGTGCTGGTGACGGGAGTGACGGGCAGCGGCAAATCGACCACTCTGGCCGCCATGGTCCATCACATCAACACCCACCGCAAACGCAAGGTGGTCACCATTGAGGATCCGATCGAATACCTGCACAAGGACATCCAGTCGGCCATCACTCAGAGGGAAGTGGGAAGCGACACCGAATCCTTCGGCAAGGCTTTGCGGGCCGCCATGCGCCAAGATCCGGATGTCATCATGGTGGGGGAGATGCGGGATACCGAAACCATCGATACGGCATTGAAGGCTTCCGAGACCGGACACTTGGTTTTCAGCACCCTGCACACATCCGACGCCGAAAAGACCATTACCCGCGTGGTGAGCATGTTTGACCGCGAAGAGCAGGCCATCGCCCGCCTGCGCCTGGCCGATTCGCTCAAGGCCGTCATCTCGCAGCGGCTGCTTCCCTGTCAGGAAAGCAAGGGGCGCGTTGCTGCCATGGAGATCATGCGGGTGACGCTGTCGGTGCGCTCCTGCATCGAAGACCCTGCCAAAGGCGGCATGCAGGACCTGATTCAGCGAGGCGCCCAGTACGGGATGCAGACCTTCGACCAGCACCTGATGCAACTCTTCAGGGACGGCAAGATCCGTTTGGAAACCGCCAAGATGGCCGCCACCAGCCCTAACGACTTCGAACGCAACCTTTCCTTTGTTTAGGCTGGGGGCTCCAGAGGGGGATCTCACGCAAAGCCGCTAAGCCGCAAAGGGGAACGCCAAGAAACCCATTTCTTCCTTCGCGGACTTGTCATTGCGCCTTTGCGTCTTTGCGCGAAACTCCCCTTCTTACACCCTGATAATCCCGAAGACTGTGATGGCCGCGCTGATCAGAGCAGCCATCAGAATCCACAATGGCTTGGGGCGGCCGCGGCGAAAGCGGCTTTCGGGCCCAGTCCACTGCAGGTCGGCCTTCTGATAGTAGCGCCGGTAGTTGTCGCGAATGTTGAGCAACGCCGTCCAGGCCACCGCGTAAAACACCGCGAAGAGGATGCTGAAAAAGGCGAATTGGAAGTAGGGATTCCTCCACATGCGGCCCCTAGGGACTTGCGGTCTCTCCTTGCGCCTTGGCGTTCTTGGCGCGTTTCAGGCAGACATCCTCCCGACCAGCACCTCAGCCTCTTCCTCTTCCCCCCAGCCGCGCCGCATGCTGGCAAGGTAGGGCAGTTCCCGGAAGTAGCCCTGGAAATCGAGCCCGTAACCGATCAGGAATTCCTCTCCCACTTCGAATCCCAGGTAGCGCACAGGCAATTCGGCCAGACGCAGTTCGGGGCGGCTGAGCAGGGTGCAAATGAATAGGGAGGCGGGGGAGCAGCCGTGCAGCTGACGGACGACGAAGTCGAGGCTCAGCCCTGTGTCCAACAAGCAGTCCACCAGCAAGACATGACGGCCTCGGATGTCGTCCTGCAGGCCCTGAGTCAACCGGACGCCCGCAGCAGCCCTGCCGCTTCGGTAACGGCTGACGGCTAAGAAATCGATGGAGACCGGAATGGTCAGCCGCCGCACCAGATCGCAAAGAAAGGGAAGGGCTCCGTTGAGGATGCCCACTGCACAGACTTCGCGGCCTCGATAGTCACGGCTGATTTGCTGCGCCAAGGCCTCAATGCAGGCCTCAAGCCGCCGGGGACCGATCACAATGTCCCGAACCGCCTCCGGAACGCGAGGCTGGGCCGTCCTTTTTCGCAAGCTCATGCTCGAGCCCTGAATTTGAGGTGCAGCTTTCGGAAGTCTCGCCGGTAAAAGATCTTGAGCCTCATCTCCGGGTAAAGGGCACGGAATCGGCGCACCTTGCCGTTCTTCTTGGTGACCAGGCTCTGCTTCATGGTCGTCAGCTCGACATAGAGGTCGTAGCGAGGCAGGTAAAAATCGGGCGTGAAACTCTCCTGGATGCGTCCGCGCTTGTCTCGGGCTAAGGGAAAGCAGGCCGGCTCATAGAGCCACTCAACCCCGTAAAAATCAAGAAAACGGGCAAACTGCTCCTCGCTTTGATGAGCAAATTGAGGCTTCTGTGCCGCACTTGCGAGTCCCATGAACGAGAGATTTTTAACACGCAGATCTGACAGAGGGCAGTGGTTGGTTGCCGGTTGTCAGAGTAGAAGGGAGACCGGAAACCGGAGACCGGAAACCGGCAGATGGGAACGGATCCTTACGGGCTGCAGGAGTCGGGGGTCGGGAGTCGGGCAGATTCAGACCCTGGAACTTGGAACCTGGCCGACTGAGAATCTGCGCCCAAGCCGGTTGCGCCGGAGGCGCTGCCAGACTGTAGCCGGTGGTTGAGTGTAGCGACACCACCGGGTCAAAGGAGCACCCATCCGCAGCGCACTCTGGAACGGTGCAGGCGGAAAGGACCCGATGACCAGAAGCTGGCCTGCATAATATTGAATCACCCTCGGCTCAAGGCGACGGACGGATCGACCTGGGAGGCGCGGCGGGCGGGGAGGCAGGCTGATGCGGCGGCCACGGCTGCGAAGAGGGCCGAAGCGCCCAGGTAGGTCACCGGATCCATGGCTGATACCTGGAAGAGCAATCCGGCTAAGGCTTTGGATAAGGCCAGTGCCGATGCCAGCCCGATGGCGATACCGATCAGAACCCAGGCGGCGGTTTGAGAGCCGACCAGACGCAGGATGTCGGACTGCCGGGCACCCAAGGCCATCCGGATGCCGAATTCCGGGATCCTGCGTTGCACCAAAAAGGAGATCACTCCGTACAGCCCGACCACGGAAAGCAGCACGGCGACCGCCGCAAAGCCGCCCAACAGGACGGCCAAGGAACGCCGTTCCGAACGAGCATTCTCGACCAAGCTGGCCAGGCTGCTGAGGCGTACTGGCAGTTCGGCGTCCAATCGGGCCACCGTCTTGCGGATCATCGTGGCGGCCTCTTCAGGCGCCGGGTCCAGGCGTACAACCACCGACATGCTGCGATGGGCCTGTTGGGCGAGGGGATAGTAGACCGTGCCCGAGGCGATCTGG